>JAMWCM010000122.1 GCA_023818355.1 Candidatus Omnitrophota bacterium | reverse complement strand
TGCATTAGAGCATTTTCAAGAAGGTATTACGGGTTCTGTTTTTGGAGGAAAAGGAGCAACCGTAGGGGTAAAGATGGAGGATCTATTGCGTATGGGAAAATAGATGTTATACAAAAAGAGAATTATTTTAAAATTCAGGGAATTCCTGATTGAAAGGGGGCTATTTTTCTGTAGCCTCATTTCCGTATTTACTATCTTGGGGATTATTCTCGTTTTATCTTTTGAGACCTTTGAGTTTTTTAAGGAAGTGCCAATTATAAAATTTTTGACGGATACTCAGTGGACACCCATTTTTATCAATAAACATTTTGGGATTCTCCCACTTTTATGTGGAACCCTTGAATATCGCACTATATTTACTTGTGGGATGACTCTTTTTGTCCTTACCTTTGTTTTAAATACTTTTAGTTTTAAACTGAAGAAGCACTTTCAGGAGGTATATGAATAGAAAAATTTTTAATAGAAGATTGGATAAGATTTTTAAAGTTTTAGGTGTTGCCTCTACAGTATTTGGCTTAGTTGTACTTTTAGTCTTACTCATTGATGTTTTTTTGGATGGAAAGGAGAGGCTTACTGGGAGTTTTTTTACAAGCTTTCCTTCACGTAAGCCGGAACTGGCAGGGATACTCTCAGCCTGGGTAGGAACTGTTTGGATAATGGTAATCACAGCGTTTGTTGCCTTACCTTTAGGTATAGGTGCTGGTATATACTTAGAAGAGTATGCTAAAAAAAACCGAATAACTAAATTTATTGAGATAAATATTGCTAATTTAGCTGGTGTACCTTCAATAATATATGGTCTTTTAGGTTTGGCCCTATTTGTGCGTTTTAGTCTTAAGGGATTGTTTGCTCCTTTTACTGTTCTACCTATTCAGATATTTAACTGGGTATCGCGTCCGCAAAAAGGTTTTTTTGCCAATGCTGCTGCCGGAATAATTGTTCTACTCTTTTTGACTTTAATAATGAATATCGTTGCTATTATCTTAAGGTATCGGTATCAGAAGAAGATAAGATGGAAAACCCCATAATCAATTTATGAGATCAATAACAAAAAAATACTTGCTGAGATTGTAGAGAGGAGTTTAAGGAAAGCAGCCCTTTGGGAAGAAGTCAAAGACAATTTAAGACAGAATGCCTTACCTTATCGGGTGGACAACAACAGAGATTATGTATTACCAGGGCATTGGCGGTTGAGCCAGAAGTTATTCTCTTAGATGAGCCTTGCTCAGCGATAGACCCTGTATCTACAGCAAAGATTGAAGAATTAATCTACGAGCTTAAGAAAAATTATACGATAATCATCGTAACCTATAATATGCAGCAGGCAGCCAGAGTCTCAGATTATACAGGGTTTTTCTTATTGGGTGAGTTGATTGAATTTGGTAGAACTGGAGAGATTTTTAAAGCCCCCAAGGATAAAAGAACCGAAGAATATATTACCGGAAGATTTGGATGAAAGGGTTTACAGTAAAAGATTTTAAACTCCAAAAATTATGAAATTATTCCAGAAATTATTTGTGCGGCACGTTCTACCGCTCCTGAAGTGCCCAATCTATTCCTAACCATTTCCAATTTTTCTCTTGTCTTTTTTATTTCTCCAGGATTGTTAAGCAATTCTATTACTTTCTGGGAAATCTTTTTTGGTTTTGCTCCATATTGAACAAATTCGGGAACAATTTTTTCTTCCGCCACTATATTGGCTAAGCCAATGTAAGGAATTTTTATCTGTGGCTTAATTATTAACCAAGTTAAAAAGGAGGTTTTATAGATTATAGCCATTGGTTTTCCTAAGATTGCCGTCTCCAAGGTAGCGGTTCCTGAAGAAACTAATACAAAATCAGCCAGTTCAATACAATCGTAACTGTTTTTTATAATTGTAATGTTATAAGGGTAATGTTTAAGACAATGGGAAAAGAGGTTTTCTGGAAGGTTTGGTGATTGGGAAATGATAAATTGAATATCAGGGATTTCTTGAGAGATTAATTTTGCAGTTTTTAGCAATATCGGTAAATGTCTTTTAACCTCTATTTCTCTTGAGCCTGGAAGTAAAGAAATTATTCTTTTTAGGGAGTCAATTTTGTATTTTCCCAACAGTCGGTTCTTTTTATCTGAGGGTTTAACAATATCCAATAACGGATGTCCTACAAATACCGCATCTATACCATAAGATTTATAAAGATCTTCTTCAAATTTAAAAATTACAATCACTTTATCTACGAATTTTTTTATTAATTTAACCCTATTCTTCCCCCATGCCCAGACCTGTGGTGAGATATAATAGACTAACTTTATCTTTCTTTTTTTCACCTCCTTTGCAAAACGAAGGTTAAATCCCGGAAAATCAATAAGAATAACTAAATCGGGTTTTACTTCCTCAATCTTTTTTACTAAAAATTTAAAAATTTGTCTAAATTTTCTTAGATTTTTAACCACTTCCCAGAATCCCACCACCGCCAATTCTAAAAGATTATGATAAATTTCTATACCCTCTTTCTCCATAAGGTATCCACCTGCCCCACAAAATTTTATTTGTGGGTTTAATTTCTTTAAGGCTTTTACCAACAGATATCCATGGAGGTCTCCAGAGGTTTCACCGGCAACGATAAAAATAGTTTTTTCTTTCATTCTCTTTTATCTTTTTGAGAATCTGAAAAGCAAGTTTTAAAGCAGTATATGCTTCCTCTCCGGAAACAATAGGATTTTCTTTTTTATGGAGACAATTTATGAAAGATTCTATCTCTGCTCTTAAAGGTTCTTCTTTTTCCACCGGAAATAGATGGGAGATGATTTTATTTTTTTCTTTACGGTAAACCCTTACCTCCTGTTTAAAATAATCTAAGGAGATGTAAGCATTCTCTTTAAAAATGCGTATCTTACGCATTATTTCATCTGAAACACGGCTGGCGGTGAGATTGCAGATTGTTCCATCACGAAACTTAATCCGAGCATTAGCGATATCTTCATAGTCTGTAAGCACCTTTACTCCGATAGCCTCTATGGTTTCTACCTTTGCTCTCACTAAGGTAAGAATAATATCAATATCATGGATCATTAAATCTAAGACCACACCCACATCCTTTATACGGGGACTGAACTTACCTAAACGATGACATTCAATAAAGCGGGGTTTCCCGGGAAGTCTCAATATGGTTTTGATTGCCGGATTAAAACGCTCAATGTGCCCTACCTGAAGAATACATTTTCTTTCTTTTGCTATTTTAAGGAGCTCTTTCGCCTCTTTTAGATTTGCGGTAAGTGGTTTCTCTATTAAACAATGCACTCCCTTTTTTAAAAAATCTCTACTGATAGTGTAATGGAGACTGGTGGGAACCGCAATGCTTACTGCATCTACCTGAGGGATTATTTGATGATAGTTGTAATAAAATTCTGTCTTTAATTCCTGGCTAATCCTTTTTGCTTTTCTCAAGTCTGTATCACATACCCCTACCAGTTCCACATCTTTCATCTGGGAATAGATTCGGGCATGGATAGAACCCAATTTCCCTACGCCGATTACAGCAACTTTTATTTTTCTCATTTTATAAATTTATTAT
>JAMWCM010000121.1 GCA_023818355.1 Candidatus Omnitrophota bacterium | reverse complement strand
TTTTATCACAGAATTCTCTTAAAAATGTAAATATTCTTCTGCGGTAATCTATCTTAGCATTTAAATAGCCAATTTTTTCTTTATAAAGAGAAATATATTCTTCATAAATTTTAAAACCAAAATATTTCTTAATTTTGTATAAAACAAAATTTTTTATTCTTAAAGGGATATCTAAGACGCTTGCAATAATGTGTTTTGCTCCACAGTCAATTGCCCTTTCTATTAATTCGGAAAGGTCTTCTTTTTTATCGGTAATAAAGGGAAATATGGGGTCAACACGGCAGACAGAAAATATCCCTTGCTTAGAAAGTCTTCTTAAATTGTCAAATAACTCTTCAGTAGTTGCTCCTCCGGGGGCAAGGATTTTTCTCAAATTTTCTCTGATGGTAAGGATGGAAACCTGCCCAAAAGAGTGTTTTTGTAATTTTATTAAATCAATTACCCTTTCCGGAATTCTACATTTGGTGATAAACTCTATGGGAATATTTCTTTTTACAAATTCTTCAATTATCTTTTCTGAAAGACGATACAAATCTTCCAAAACCTGGAAAGGGTCAGTTACCGGTGAAAGATAACCACAACTGGCAATGTTTAAGGAGTCAAGCTGTCGGGAAATTACTTTATCAAAATCCTTACAGACAAAAATAATATTTTTCTGATGGAAAATCTCAAAATAGCCAGGAAGTGCTCGTGCATAACAATAGAAACATCCTACAGAGCAACCATTGTAGGGATTGATTAAAAGTCTTTCTCCTGTGCATTCTCTTTTTCCCGGATACCAGCCATGGAGTTCTTTTTTTGTATTGATCAAGACATGGGAAACAGGTTTGGCAATCATCAATTACAATTACCTTCTGTACAAAATTCATTTAGCCTGTCTCTTATCAACTTTAAAATTTCCTCTTTTTTATACTCAAATTTATCCAATCCCTTAGCAATTACTAATCCTAATCTTTCCTCTAACTGAATTTTCTCTATTAAATAATCAGAAGACTCTTCTCCTCCAAGATAAGACCATCTCTTCCCTAAGATTTCTGCAAACCATACATTTATTTTATATTTTTCTTTTACCTCCTTTGCCAATTTAGTAAAAAAACCTCTTTTAGAAATAGAGGTCTCTCTCTCCATTGCTTATCCTTTGATAATATTCTAATAACTTGGGATATGCCGAAGGAATCTGTTCCTTTACCTCCTCCATCTCCTGAGTAATAAGTTTTTCCCCCACTTCTTTTGTTTCATCGCTTGCAAAATCATCAAGCCATTCACGAAAAGTTAGAATAGCATTGAGCTTACAAAACTTTGCCTCCTTCCCTCTCTTCAAAAGTTCCATAATACATTTTCCTGTTCTCCCGCAGCGGTAGCCTGCAGTGCAGAAAGAAGTAATATATCCCATTTGCGCAAATTCTCGCACTACCTCATCCAGACTCCTTGTATCTCCTAAGATAAACTGCTGCCTTTCTGCTTCCTGCTGATTATATCTATCACTGTAAGCACCGATACCAATTTTTGTAGAGGCATCGGTCTGAGTGCAACCAATTTTAATCATTTCCTGACGAATTTTTTTCGGTTCGCGGGCGGTAATAATCATTCCGGTATAAGGAACAGAGAGTCTGATAACCGCAATTAATTTTTTAAAATCACCATCCGAAACCCGGTAATTTGTTTTCTGCACAAAGGGAGTATTGAAAGCAGGCTCAATTCTGGGAAAAGAAATTGTGTGTGGTCCAATCCCAAATTTTCTTTCCAGCTCCCGGCTATGATAGAGAAGTCCCATTACTTCAAATCTCCAATCATAAAGACCAAACAAAACTCCAATCCCCACATCATCAATTCCTGCTTCTAAGGCCCTGTGCATACAATAGAGTCTCCAGAGATAGTTTGATTTAATGGTGTTTTCAGGATGAACTTTTTTGTATGTTTCTTGGTGATATGTTTCCTGAAATACCTGGAAGGTTCCAATCCCTACTTCTTTCAATTTTTTCAAATCTTCAATAGACATTGGAGCAGCATTAACATTTACACGCCGGATTGAGCCATAACCATTTTTTGTTCTTACTTTGACTTCGTAGATGGTTCTTATCGTCTCTGCAATATAGTCGGCATCGGTAGTAGGATGTTCTCCATAGACAACAATGAGGCGTTTATGTCCAATTTCACCCGCCAAAACCTCTGCTTCTCTTTTTATCTCTTCTAAGGAGAGTTTTCTTCTCTTAACCAGAGTATTTTCTCTTCTAAAAGCGCAGTAGAGACAGTTGTTGATACAATAACTTGAGCAGTATAACGGAGCAAAGGTAACGATACGCTTATCGTAGACAATCTTTTTTACCCTGGTTGCGGTTGCAAATATCTCCTCCCAGAGGTCCCTATCTTTTACATTCAAAAGGGAGGCGGTTTCATCGGGGTCTAAGGTTTGAATGGAAAGCGATTTTCTTAGGATTTCTCTTATGCGTGATGGAGAGGGATTAATATTTTGGGAAAGTTTTTCTTTAATTTCCTCCTCATTAATAAAACCGCCATCTTTATCCAGATAGCGCATAATCTCCTCTTTCCGAATAACTCCTGAGATTTCCTTAGGGTAAGTAAATAAATTTTCCATTTTAGACTATTTTATCAAAAGAGTTTTTTTATGGCAAGTATTTTTGAGAAGGGGGTAATTTCAAGAAAATTGTATGAATTCTTTTAAAGGGTTAATTCATTTTAGCCCTTTACTTCCACCACTTAGGGGAATGGGCTAGAGGGAGGTTACTTTTTATTTTTTTCAAGTTAAATTTCCACAAAATATTTTAAATTACCTGAGAAGGGGTCAGACCCCTTTTGGCAAAAAAGTGCCTGACCCCTTTTAAAATCCCTTAAAATTTGTCTCTATTGCTTCTTTTTCTTAAACTCTTCCTCAAACCAGGAGAAGAATTCCTCCCCTCTTAATCTTAAAACCCCTTCAATGAATTCATACATATCTTCACTTAAAGCAAGTGACTCAAATGCTCCGGACTCAGTAGGTGTAAGCGGATGATAGAAGAATACCATTCCACTATGAGTAGCCAAGTCCATAAATAATACCCTGAAGAGCGCCAGGGTTTCCGGAGTTGGCCAGAAAGATAATAATAATCTTAAGAATTGTTCACCCCCACCAGGTGGAGGTAAATTTGGCCAGATTTCGGTGGTGTTGAAGAAGACATAACCAGGAGGATTAAATGTTAACGAACCAGGAAATCCTGAAGTGGCTGGAATTAAGACTATATTTGCTGATGGGTCTCCTGGATAGGCTCCAGTGTAGACTGTAGAACCTAAAACTGTTCCGGTGATATTGCTGGAAACTGGCCAGAATGCACCGCCATTCCAGGCAGTAACCGAACCATCAACAAGTGGAAGACTTGCTCCGCCAGCGGTAATTACTAAATTACCACCAATATCCACATTAATCGGCCCATATCCAGCAGAGGGATAACCTGAGATTGTCCCTACAACTCCGTAGGGTGCGGTAAGATATGAGGTGAGCAATGCCTTAATATGCGGTCCTGGACCAATGGCATAGATGGAGCCAGAATTTGCAGTTAAATCAACACTCCCACCATTTGAAATTACTGTCCCGGAAGAAATTGTTATATTACTATCTGCCGTCATAACCACATTCCCGTCTGTCTCTACATAGCCTACATTTATATCATTTCCGGCATAAAAGGTAATATTTCCTGTATCTGAAGTAACTCCTTCAG
>JAMWCM010000014.1 GCA_023818355.1 Candidatus Omnitrophota bacterium | reverse complement strand
CGAGCAAAGTATCCATCATAATAATCGGTGAGTGTGGCTAAGAAGAAAACGGAGATTGCTAAAAATTTTGCTAAGGTTCCATGGGAAAAGAGAAAATACATAAAAACGAAAGCAAGCATCATCCGTGAAAGTGTAAGGATATTGGGTAGATTCATATTTTTGGCTACTATATAAAAGGTCTCAATTCAAAAATCAAAATCACATTATCACACTTGATATTTAAATTTCTGCTCTCTCTGCCAATAAATCGTATTCCCAGGTATCAATTACCTTTGCCTGGATTAAATCGCCCGGTTTTAATCTTTTATCCTGGATAATTACTCCTCCATCAACCTCGGGAGCATCGTATTCTGTTCTTCCCAAAAATCTATCTCTATCATCGGAGACCTTCTCATCAATAATCACCTCCATCTCCTTACCAATGTAGTTTTTAAGTATTTCCAAAGAAATCTCTCTCTGCACTTCCAAGAGATAATTATAACGCTCAAATTTAATCTCTTCCGGAACCTGTATGGGGAAGTTGTATGCTGGGGTTTTCTCCTCCCGGGAATAAATAAAGGCTCCTAAGTGCTCAAACCTGAATTCCTTTATAAAAGCAATCAACTCCTGAAAATCTCTCTCATTCTCTCCAGGAAAACCAACGATAAATGTAGTGCGTAAAGAAACATCCTTTATCTTTTTTCTTATAAGCTCTATCAACCGATAAATCTCTTTTTGGGTAATCTTCCGGTTCATTTTTTTAAGTATTTTATCGGAAATATGTTGCAGGGGTATATCTATATAATGGCATACTCTCTCACTCCGGGCAATAAATTCAATCAGTTCTCTATCTATATGTGCAGGATGCATATAGAGAACTCTTATCCAGGGAAGGGAATTTATTTTCTCCAGTTCTTTTAATAATTCCCGAAGGAATGGTTTTCCATAAATGTCCTTTCCATAGGAGGTAGTATCCTGAGCCACTAAATTTATCTCTTTCAATAATCCACTTCTGCTTAAATCCTTAACCTCTTTTACAATTTCCTCTACTGGCCTTGAGTGCAATTTCCCCCGGATTTGAGAGATAGCACAATAACTGCAGAGGTTATCACAGCCTTCACTTAATTTTATATAAGAATAGTGTGGAGGAGTGAGCCGGAAACGGGGAAACCTTGGGGGATACAGATTTTTATCGGTGTGCATCTTGGGCTTTAATCCATGTGAATCTGTATTTACTAACTGCTCTATCAAAGCATTCAATTCCTTTTTCCAGGCTCCCACTCCCAAAAATCCATCTACTTCGGGTAATCCCTTCTCCAATTCCTCTCTATAGCGCTGGGAAAGACAACCCACCACCAATAACTTTCTTATTTCTCCGCTCTTCTTCAATTCAATTAAATCAAGGATTTCCTCAATAGATTCTTCCTTTGCCTCTTTTATAAAAGCACAGGTATTGATAATAGCTAAGTCCACGGATTTCGGTTGGTTGGCGATCCTGAATCCCTTTTCTTTTAAACTTCCCAAAATGATTTCCGAATCTACAAGATTTCGGGCACAACCCAAATTTAAGAGATAAACTGATGGTTTAGCCATCTCTATAATTTATAGAAAGGGAGGAATTCTGTCAGAGGTTAGGGACCAATCCCCGGTGGTCAATAACTATTGACCTCTTCATTCCATAACCTAAACTTCCCAAAGGTTTCCCGTTCAGAAAAATACTTAAATTTTTTGCCTCGCCTATCCCGAGTTCAAAGCTCTTTTTCGCCCTCCAGGATTCTTCGCTCCCTGCTTTTAAAGTATGTTGGAAGAGGATTTTCCCATCTGCTTTTACTTGAAGCCAAGTATCTCTTTTTGCCATAATCTTCAGAACCAACTCTTCACCCGGGGGAATTAAAAATTTTTCCTCCGTTTTAGTTATCAAAGGTTTCTTTTCCCTTTTCCCCTCCCGGAGAGATTTTTTCAAAAAATGGAGAAAGGAGGTAAGGAGAAAGATAACCACCAAAACAGAAACTGAACCCATAATCAATCTCTTAAAGTCTCTTCTCTGACCAATTCTTTCCTGAGGAGCAATTACGGGAATATTGTTTGTGGAGGCGGGAGTTAATCCTGATAAATAAGTTTTAATTATCTCTTCACTATTTAGGTTTAAAAACTCCGCATATTTTTTTAAGAAACTTTTTACATAAACCGCACCTGCCAGCTTATCAAATTCCTCTCTCTCCAGACAATCTAAGACCCGGGTAGGTATATGGGTTATCCGATAAACTTCCTCAAGACTCAATTGCTTACTTTCCCGTGCCTTCTTTAAGGTTTCACCTATATTTAACATAATATAAATTTAAAAATCAAAGTGCAAAAATCACAATTCAAAATACAGAATGGATCAACTACTAAATCCGAATATCTAAATTCTAAACAAATTCTAATTCTCCAGATTCCAAACCTAACAGTTTAAGACATTGGGATTTAGTTCCTGGGGTTTGTTTAGAATTTCGGATTTAGAATTTAGGATTTTTAAGTTTTGTATTGTCATTTTGATATTTGATTTTTGATATTTGAATTTCTCTCAACATCTTCCTTCTTCACAAGTATCTCGCGCGGTTTTGCTCCCCGATAAGGTCCGACAATTTTTTCTTCTTCCATCATATCAATCAAACGGGCGGCCCGCGTAAAACCAATGGAAAGCCGACGCTGAAGAATGGAGGCAGAAGCCTGACCGCTCTCCAAAACAATCCTTACCGCTTCTTCATAAAGCTCATCTTTTTCTTTATCTAAACTGAATTTCTTTTTTTCTACATCTTTCAGTAAAAATTCATTATAAAGAGGCGGGCTCTGTTTCTTCAGAAATTCCACGACTCTTTCTATTTCCTGGTCAGATACTAAACTTCCCTGTGCGCGAATGGGTTTAGAAGTCCCCGGTCTTAAGAAAAGCATATCCCCTTTGCCTAAGAGTTTGTCTGCTCCATTCATATCTAAGACGGTTCGGGAATCCACCTTGGAAGCAACACGGAAAGAAATCCTTGCAGGAAAATTTGCTTTGATTACTCCAGTAATTACATCTACCGATGGCCTCTGCGTAGCCAGAATCAAATGTATCCCCACTGCCCGCGAAAGGTGGGCTAAACGGGTTATTGCTTCTTCTATCTCCTTAGAGGCAACCACCATCAGGTCAGCCAACTCATCAATTACGGTAACGATGTAAGGCAGAGATTGATTAAAATCTGCACTATGAAAATCGCTCTTTAATTCTTCCATTTCTTCAGAGGAAAGTTTTATTCCCTGTTCAATCTTTTCATTATATCCTTCAATATTTCTCACCCCAAGCTTGGCGAATAGGCGATAGCGCCACTCCATCTCCTCCACTAACCAGGAAAGCACCAGAGCGGTCTGCTTAGCCTCACTAACAACAGGGAAGAGGAGATGGGGGAGACCGTTAAAGAGGGTAAGTTCCACCATCTTGGGGTCAATAAGGATAAAGCGCACATCCTGTGGGGTGGCTTTAAAAATGATACTCATAATAATGGCATTCACACAGACGGTTTTCCCTGAACCCGTGGCTCCGGCAATCAAAAGATGGGGCATATCCTGAAGATTGCTGACCAAAGGGTTACCGGAGATATCCTTCCCTAAGGCAATCGTCAATTTTGATTCTGCTTGTTTAAATTCCTTTGTCTCAAAAATCTCTTTCAGATATACCAGGGTGGTAACGGAGTTGGGAACCTCCACCCCCACGGTTCCTCTTCCCGGAATAGGTGCCACCACCCGCACACTGGAAGCCTTCATCACCAAAGCAATATCATCACTTAAAGAAACTATTTTATTAATTTTTACTCCTGAGGCGGGTTGCAATTCATAAAGTGTAACCACCGGACCGCGCTCAACCCGTACCACTTTTGCCTCAATGTTGAAATCACGCAAGGTATCTTCAAGGATGCGTGAATTTTCCTCAAGGTCTTCTTTTATTTCCCTTTCCTTTATCGGTGGTGGAGACTGAAGAAGTTCCAAGGGGGGAAGGGAAAAAATTCCTTCCCTTTCCTTCTTTTTCTCCTCCACCCGAGAGATATCTTTCTCCCCAAGCCTTTCTCTTGTGCGCAGAGAAGGAGTGACTATCTTTATCTCCGGAGGCAAAGAAACCTCCTCTCTCCATCTTCTTTCACTTTCCAGAACTGCCCCCTCCTTCTTCTCCATCCCGGTGTCCGGCTCTCCAGTTTTCTTCTTTAGCGCTTTTTTCTCCCGGGAAAGCTGCCGTGGTAAGAAACGCCTGAGAAAACCTATGCCTTCCCCTAACCATCCCCATAATCCAGCAATATAAGGAGTAAGGAGAAGATCCATAACCAGAAGGATAGAGAGTAATCCCAGGGTAATTAAAATTACCCCTGCCCCTAATTTTCCAAAATAGTGCTCCAGAAAAGAAGCGATATAATGCCCAATGAGTCCTCCTCTTCTAAATTTTGCAGTTTCCTCTATCCCTAAGAGAGAGAATATCCCGGAGACAACCAAGCTAAAAACCATCAGGCTAAAAACTTTCAATTTTATCCTTTCCGGACTAATATGCATAAATTTCTTTATTGCCCAGGCAATTAAAAAAAGAGGGATAAAATATCCGGAATAGCCAAAAAGAAAAAAGGTTATTCCGGAAAAGATTGCTCCAAAAATACGGATAAAATTATGGGGAGGGATATGGGGAGAAGAGGTATACAGAGATAGGTCGTCAGGGGTGTAGGAAATAAAACTGAAAAAAATAATTATCCCTAAGGCAAAAAAAATCACCCCCCCAATCTCTTCCCCTATCTTTTTCTGCATATTTGTTTAAATATTTTCTTTTTTAAAGGATTGGGCTTGTTTTAAACTGAGACTTATCCTTCCCTGCTCATCTATGCTAATCACTTTCACCCTTACCTCATCTCCCACCTTGACTATATCTGTTACATCTTTTACGAATCTATGAGACAATTCCGAAATATGGATCAAACCCTCTTTCCCCGGATAGAGTTCACAGAATGCACCAAAGTTGGTAATGCGCGTAATTTTACCACGCAAAATCTCCCCCACCTTCAATTCCTGGGTGAGGAAATTAATCATTTCCACTGCCCGCTTAAGGTTCTCTTCAGAAAAACTGGAAACCGAAACCTCACCGTAATCATCTATATCAATGTCTACCCCGGTCTCATCAATAATTTTTCTAATGTTTCTTCCCCCAGGACCAATAATCAGGGCAATTTTTTCCGGTGTAAATTTCAAGGTCGTAATTTTGGGAGCATAACTGGAAATTTTCTCCCTGGGTTTAGCGATAACTTCACACATCTTTTCCAAGATAAAAAGCCGTGCCGGCTTAGCCTGTAACAAGATTTTATGAATCAATTCCACACTGATACCTTCAATCTTTAGGTCCAATTGTATGGCAGTTATTCCCTTTTCGCTCCCGGCAATTTTAAAATCCATATCTCCATAGTGGTCCTCTAAACCAGCAATATCGGTAAGCACGATTTCTTCAGCATTTTCTTTTATTAGTCCCATGGCAATCCCACTCACCGCTTTCTTTATGGGGACCCCGGCATCCATCAGGGATAGACTTGCTCCACAGACGGTTGCCATACTGGATGAGCCATTAGATTCTAAGATATCCGAAACCACCCTTATGGTATAAGGGAATTCCTCTTCCTTAGGCATCACCGGGAGGAGAGCATGTTCTGCCAAAGCACCGTGTCCAATTTCCCTTCTCCCCGGACCTTTTATGGGCTTTACTTCTCCTACGCTGAAAGGAGGAAAGTTATAATGGAGCATAAATTTTTTGAAAGTTTCTCCTTCCAGAGCATCAATCATCTGTTCATCGGTGCTTGTCCCTAAGGTGGTAACCACTAAACTCTGGGTCTGTCCCCGGATAAAGAGACTTGAACCATGGGTACGGGGAAGAACCCCTACCTCACAGGATACCGGACGGATATCGGTAATTCCCCGGCCATCAATCCGCTTTTTTGTCTTAAGAATAATCCGGCGCACTTCCGCCCTTTCTACATCGTTTAAGGCGGTTCTTATCTCAGCCTCCGTATATTTTGTTTCCAGAAGAGAATGTTTCTCTACCAATTCCTTGATTAACGCCTCCATTGCCTCAATACGCTTCTCCCGGTCAGAGAGTTTATTCAGGGCATTCAACTTCTCAAGACCATTCTCCCTCACCCAACTGAGCAAGGAAGGGTCAACCCTGGCTAAGGAAACTTCTTGCTTGGGTTTTCCACAGATTTCTCGCATTTTATCCTGTAAAGCAATTATTTTCTCTATCTGAGGGAGAGCGAACTCAATCGCCTCTTTAATGAGTTCCTCAGGCAATTCTTGTGAAAAACCTTCCAGCATCACCACTCCCGCTTTACTTCCGGCTACCACCAAGTCAATTTCTGAATTTTCCAATTCACTGTATGTAGGATTGATAATAAATTCATTGTTCAGCCGACCCACCCGCACTGCCCCCACCGGTCCAAAGAAGGGAATATCAGAAATATGCAAAGCACAGGATGCTCCAATAATCCCCAGAATATTCGGGTCATTACGCAGGTCACTGGATAAAACCATGGCTACCACTTGAATTTCATTGTGTAATCCCTGAGGGAAAAGAGGTCTAAGCGGACGGTCAATTAAACGCGAAGTAAGCACTTCTTTTTCAGAAGGTCTGCCTTCGCGCTTGAAAAATCCTCCAGGAATTTTACCGGCGGCATAGGTCTTTTCCTGATACTCTACGGTAAGCGGGAGAAAATCTACCCCCTCCTTAACCTCCTTAGACATTACTGCGGTAACCAAAACTACGGTTTCACCATACTGCACAGTTACCGCCCCATCAGCCTGTTTTGCCAACTTACCGGTTTCAATGATTAAGGAATTCCCATTAATCTTTTCTTCTAAGCGCAGAGGTTCCATTTTTATTTCCTGATCTCTAAGGATTTAATAATTTTTTCATAGCGCTGGTGGTCTTGTCTTTTTAAATAATCAAGTAACCTCCTTCTCCTTCCCACCAATTTCAACAGTCCCCTTCGTGAACTATGGTCTTTCTTATGCACCTTAAGATGTTCGGAGAGGAGATTGATCCGTTCGGTAAGTAAAGCAATCTGCACCTCACATGAACCCGTATCCTTCTCATGTAACTGAAAATCGGTAATAATCTTCTTTTTCTTCTCGGAAAGCAGTGCCAATTTAATCATCCTCCTTTCAAATGGATGGTTAATATTTTATCTTATTTCGCTTATTTTGTCAATTTTAAACCCCAAGAAATTTCTTGATTCTCTCTAATCCTTCTCTAATGTCTTCTAAGGAGGTAGCATAAGAAAGCCTTATATATTTTTCGTCTCCAAAGGGCTCTCCGGGAACCACCGCTACATACATTGCTTGCAAAAGGGATTCTGTAAAATCTAAGGAATTTTTTATCTTTTTATTATTCACCTGCCTCCCCAAAACCTGAGAGATGTCTACCCAGCAATAGAAAGCTCCCTCAGGCTTTAAGGTTTTTAGAAGCGAAAGGGAATTTATGGTTTCTACCATATAGTCCCTTCTTTTTCTAAATACTTTGAGCATTCTCTTTAAATCTCTTTGTGTTCCTGTAATTGCCTCCAAGGCAGCCATCTGGGAAATGGATGTGGGATTTGAGGTAGTGTGGTCCTGTAAATTTGAGATTACCTGAATAACTTCTTTCGGTCCGGCACAATAACCAATCCGCCAGCCAGTCATGGCGTAAGTCTTGGAAACCCCATTCACCACTAAAGTTCTTTTCTTAATCTCTTTTCCCAGGGAAGCAATGCTTATATGTTTTAGACCCTCATAAATGAGTTTCTCATAAATTTCATCCGAAATACACCAGAGTTTATACCTGCTTAAAACTTCGGCAATCTCCTCTAACTCCCTTTTTTGATAAACCATTCCTGTGGGATTGGAAGGGGAGTTAAGAATCAGAAGCTTTGTTCTCTTTGTAATTGCCCTCTTCAATTGAAAAGGAGTAATTTTAAAATTGTTCTGGGGAGAAGTTTTTATAATCACCGGCTTTGCTCCGCTTAACTTTATCATCTCCGGATAACTTAACCAGTAAGGAGAGGGAAGGATTACTTCATCTCCTTCCTCACAGAGGGTAAAAATTGCATTGAAAATAGCCTGTTTTGCTCCGCAGGAAACAACCACCTCCTCCGGATGATAATCTAATTGATTATCTTTTTTAAATTTTGCACAGATTGCCTCTTTCAATTCCTTTATTCCTGAAGAAGAAGTATATTTGGTAAACCCTTTATCAATCGCCTCTTTTGCTTTCTCTTTGATATTTAAGGGGGTATCAAAGTCAGGCTCTCCGGCTCCAAAACCAATTACCTTTATCCCCTCATTCTGCATCCTTTTTACTTTCGCACTAATTCCCAAGGTCAGCGAGGGACTGATTTTTCTTACTCTCCGCGAAAGCATAAACTCATCCTTCCTACCAAAAAATATCTATTCCTCCGGTAAGAATTTTTTCTCTCCCTGAACCAAAAAGATGTAAAAAGAACCGTTTATTTTCTTTTAAGAAATCCCTTGCAAATCTTATCTCTGCCCCTAAAGGTTCATTATCTCTATTCCGGATTAGAAAAACTAAGTTTTTATGCTTATCTAATTTGGTTTCTATTTTGAAAACGATTTCCCGGAAACCTTCCTCTCCATAATCTACATTTAAGAAGAGTTTATTTTTTTCTTTAACTTTCCATTCTCCGGAAAGCGAAAAGATGTTTTCGCGGAACGATTTCTTTATCCCCACACCAATCCGACATCTGATTTCTCCTCTTTTACCCTGTTTTTCGGGAATCTCCCAGAAACCTCTAAATTGGAATAAAGAACCATTTTTAAAATCAAGTACATATCTAAGACGATGTTTCCCGGGGATTTCCCAGTAGCCTTTAAACTCTAAAAATTCCCAGGTCTTTCTTCCGGAAAAATAATCTCTTTTCTCGTAAATATAAACAATCTGATGGTTTTTTGTAACTTCCCAGGCAGAAGAAAATTTTAAAACATCCTCTTCCGTCTCCCGGGTAACTAAAAAATTAATCCGGTTAAATTTATCGCTCTGCCATCTCCCTCCTAAGCGTAGAAGGGAGATTCTCTCTCCCTCGGCAGTTTGCTTAAAATGCGCCTGAAAAATTAAGGCTTCTGGCTCAACGGCAAAAATCTTCCCTTTAATTTCCAAAATATCTCCGCGGTATTGATAATCTGTTTCTGTAAGTACAAGGGAAAGATTGTGGTTTTTATTCAATCTCCATTTACCAGTAAACTCCATTCTTTTCGGCAGGTCAAGTTCACGGGTAAAACGGGACTGCATTGAAGGGAAAAATGACAATTCATTCTCTACAATTTTAAACTCTCCTTCCACCGGATATTGCTTCTTTTTTTCTTTAATCACTAAACGATTGAATCCATCTGTAGAAAAATGCCATTTCTTCATTAATTTAAGAAAGCAGAAACAATTTACTTGACCATCTTCATCATATCAAACATCGGTAAGAAAAGGGAGAGGGCAGTAAAACCCACAATTACTCCCATAAAGACAATTAAAAGTGGCTCAATTGCGGTGGTAAGGTTTTTCAAAGCATATTCTACTTCCGTTTCATAGGAACGGGAAACCTCATTAAGCATATCCGCAATGGAGCCGGTCTCTTCTCCCACCGCAATCATCTGCACCATCATCGGAGGAAATTCTCTATGTTGGCTCATCGGCTTGGCTAAGGATTTACCTTCCCGCACATCATCGTGGATTTTACGAATAATCTTTACTAAAACAGAATTAGGGATTCCACGTTCTACAATTTCCAAGGATTTTAAAATCGGAACCCCACTGGAATAGAGTGTAGCGAGTGTACGTGTAAAACGGGCAAGGATAATTTTTTTGGTGAGGTTTCCCACCAAAGGGATGGAGAGAACAAATTTATCCGTGGTATAGCGACCGATTTCGGTTTTACGATAGCGTTTGAGTAAAAACAAGGCTCCGAGGAGTGCTCCTATCCCTACAAACCAGAATTTTTTGGTCAAATTGCTGAAAAGAAAAAGAAGCCGGGTGGGGAGGGGAAGGTTAATTCCCGTCTGTTGAAAAATGGCAATAAATTTAGGAAAGACAAATGTGGTCAGAAATCCTACCACGCCAATTACAATGAAGACAATAATTATCGGATATGTTAGTGCTGACTTTATTTTGGCACGCGTATCTTCATCCCGTTCCATAATCGCCACGATACGGTTTAAAACCTCCTCTAAGGCTCCACTTGCTTCTCCCACCTCCACCATGCTTAAATAGAGTTGAGAAAAAATATGGGGATACTTAGAAATCGCCTTAGAAAACAAAGCCCCTCCCTTTACGGTCTGGGTGATTTCTTTGATTACCTCTTTAAGACGCTGATTTTCGGTCTGTTCTCCAATCACACTCAAAGCATCAATAAAAGCAACCCCTGCATGGAGCATGGTCGCAAGTTGGCGGGTGAAGACAATGAGGTCACGCGCTTTTATTTTTTTGAAGAAATTTAAGGAAAAGGAAACCAGAGGGACAATCCTGGGAACGGAGGTCTCCTCTCTTTCTTCAATGTCCAGAACAAAAAAGCCACTTCCACTTAATCCCCTGATTAACTGCTCCTCGGATACGGCCTCTTTTGTTCCCTCTACCAAATTCCCCTGTGTATCCCTTGCCCGATAATAGAATTTTGGCATCCTCTTTAATCAATAACAATCTCTTCTTCCTGTGTAACCCGGAGAACCTCCTCTAAGGTGGTAAGACCTGCCCGGGATTTTCTTATGCCATCATCGCGTAAGCTCTCCATTCCATTCTTTAAGGCTACCTTGCGGATATCCCTGCTGGGAGACTTCGCCACCACCAATTCTGCCATCTCTTCATTCATCACCAATAACTCAAAAATTCCCGTTCTTCCTAAGTAACCGGTCTGGCGACAGGTAAGACATCCTTTACCACGAAAGAACTTTAGGTCATTGGACTTTCCCATCCCCAATTGTTCCAGAAGGCTAACCGGTGGTTTATACTCTTCTTTGCATTCTGGACAGATTAAACGCACCAGTCGCTGGGCAAGCACCCCGATTACTGAAGAGGAAACCAGAAATGGTTCCATTCCCATATCTATCAAGCGGGTTAAGGCACCGGGAGCATCATTGGTATGCAAAGTGGAAAAAACGAGATGTCCGGTAAGTGCCGCATGCACGGCAATTTCTGCCGTTTCACGGTCACGGATCTCACCCACCATAATGATATTCGGGTCCTGCCTTAAGAAAGCGCGCAATCCCGAGGCAAAGGTAAGTCCCGCCTTAGGATTAATCTGCACCTGATTTATTCCGGGGAGAGGAAATTCTATGGGGTCTTCAATGGTAACTATGTTCTTCTCAGGAGAATTTATTTTGTTCAGGGAAGCGTAAAGGGTTGAAGTTTTACCGCAACCGGTGGGCCCGGTAACAAGAATAATCCCATGGGGACGGGAAATCAGTTTTTCATAACGGGCTAAGGTTTCGGCTTGAAATCCAATTTTTGCCAAATCTACATAAACCCGACTGGTATCAATAATCCGCATCACTACTTTTTCTCCATATAAAACGGGAAGGGTTGCCACACGCATATCTACTTCTTCATGCCCAATCTTTACCTTAATCCTTCCGTCCTGAGGAATTCTTCTTTCAGCAATGTCTAATTTGGACATAATCTTTATCCGGGAAATTACAGGAAGTTCGGTCTCCTTGGGTAATTTCGCTCCCTCCTGGAGAATCCCGTCCACACGGTAGCGCACACGCACAAAATCTGCTTGCGGTTCAATATGAATATCTGAAGAATGGAGCTTTATTCCCGTGGCAAGCACAGTGTTCACCAGATTGACAATGGGGGCCTGCTGAGCTGCCTCTTCAATAGAGGTAATGTCCTTCCTCTCTTCCTCCAGTTCCACCTCCTCTGCTTTCAGCTCTGCTTTCTGTTCCAACTCACTGATGATTTTATCCACAGGACTGTAATGCCCATAATATTTATCAATCGCCTGCACAATCTGACGCTCATAACTGACCACCGTTTCAATTTTATATCCCGTCTGTTTTGCCAACTCATCAATGGCATTGACATCTAAGGGGTCAGCCATGGCCACTTTAAGCACTCCGTTCTCCAAATTTAAGGGAATAAGTTTATGCTTGATACAGAAATCTTCTTTCAGTGCAGAAAGCGCCTTTTTATCTATCGGCTCCGTATCTAAGTCAACCAAGGGAAGGTTCAATTGCTGGGAAATACAGGTGGCGAGTTGTTTTTCAGTAACAAAACCCAATTTAAGTAAAATCTGTCCCAGTCGTGCACCCGTCTTTTTCTGCTCCGCAAGGGCGGTAGCCAGATTCTCTCTACTGATATAACCCTTTTCCAGAAGAATTTCTCCTAACAGTCTTTTTTCTATAGCCATCGCAATTATTTATTATATTTTTTTAAAAAATTTATGTCAAGGATGATTTATCAGCATCAGCATTCCTTTACGCACAAGCATCACCGCAATCCCCGCTAAAAGAAGACTGGTAATCTTAGAAAGGGCTTTTGTTCCTGCTTCTCCTAACAAATTAATAATCTTTCCCGAAAGGGAAAAAATAAAACCTGTAAGCAGAATGTTTAAAATAAGTGAAAAAAGGGGAGGGAAAAAACCATAGGTATTTACCAGAATTAAAGAAGTAGTAAGCACCGCCGGACCAACAATTAAAGGAACCCCCATGGGCACCACTCCCAGAGTTTCTGAATAAATAGCCTGTCTTGGCTTAGGGGTAAGTAAATCATTTATGGCAAAGATAAAGAGAAGAATTCCTCCAGCAATGAGAAAATCGGAAATGGTTATCCCTAAAACAAAAAAAATAAATTTACCCAAGCAGAGAAAACCGACAGCCACAAAAAAAGCGGTAGCGAGGGACTGCCGGATAAGATTCTTTCTTTTTTCTGGGGAGAGATTATGGGTAAACTGGATAAATAGAGGAAGCAAACCTATGGCATCAAAAGCAACAAAGAGGGGAATAAAGGATAAAAAGATATTTTTAAACATAGACGCTAATCACTAAACTCTAAACCCGAACTCACCCAGAGATGCCTTCCCTTTCCTGTGCGGGTAATAATTACCGCCTGCGCCCTAAATTCTTTAAGGATTGGTTCAGCCTTTTCCTTACCTAAAACAAAAATAGCCGTGGCTAAAGCATCAGCAGTAAGACAGTCTTCGGCAACCACACTTACACTTAAAACATCTGTTTCTACCGGATAACCTGAACGAGGGTCAATAATATGTCCAAACTTTTTACCTCCGATTTCTCTAAAATTTTCATACTGCCCGGAGGTAGCAACCGCTTTATCACTCAGTTTTAAACTCCCCACTATCCTCCCCGCATTTAAGGGGTCCTGAATTCCAATCCTCCAGAAGGATTTATTTTCCCCTTTCCCCAGACAAAAGATGTCTCCGCCTAAATTTACTAAAGCATTTTTTATCCCTTCATCTCTCATAACCTTCACCGCTCTATCGACAATATAACCCTTGGCAATCCCTCCCAGGTCAATAGCCATATTTTTATCTTTGAGGACGATACTCTTTTTCTCTTCATCAAGAATAATTTTTTCACTCCCTACAAGGGAAAGTTTTTCTTTAATTAATTCTGAATGAGGCTCAGAAAAAATTGGCTTTTCCTTTTCATAAAACCCCCAGGTCTTCAATAAAGGAGAAATGGTAATATCAAAAGCACCTCCAGTTTTTTTGGAAATCTCCTTTGCCTTCTTAATCACTGCAAAAAATTCTTCCCCGACACTAATGGGTTTCCCTTGCGCATTATTCAGTTGCCTCACCAGAGAATTTTTTGAGAAATAGGAAAAGAGATTTTCAAGTTTTTTTATTTCTCTAAATGCTTTTTCTATAGCCGTCTCACAGGTTGCTTTTTCCGCTACACAGATAATCTCTCCCAATGTCCCCAAGACAAATTCTCCCTTTTTTATAGTCTCCATTTCCTGAGCACACCCTGGGAAAAGTAAAAAAGAAAAAAGAAAAAATATCAGATACATTTTAATCTCTTGAGATGGAAAGAGATGTTTTCTAATTCCATAGATAAATCCACATTTTTTACAATTATCCCTGCCGGAAGGTTTAAACGCCGGGGAGCAAAATTTAAAATTGCCTTTATCCCGGCTTTTTTTACCTCCAGGGCTACTTTCTGGGCTTCTTCTGCAGGAACGGCAATGATTGCCATATCTAATTTTTCTTTTCTACTTATGGGAATTAAATTTTCTATGTTTTCAATCCTTATCCCTTTTAAATTTTTTCCAATCTTCTCAGGGTCGGCATCAAAAATTACCTTGATAAAAAATCCTCTCTCCCTAAATCCACGATAAGATAAGAGGGCTTTTCCTAAATTCCCGGCGCCGATTAAAGCAATTTTCCATACACGATTATCAATCCCCAGGATTTGGCGAAGATTCTTTATCAGGACTTTCCTCGGATAACCTAACCGCGTTTCTCCAAATTTCCCAAAATAACTTAAGTCGCGTCTTATCTGAGCCTCGCTGATTAAGGTCAACTTTCCTAATTCTCTTGAAGAAATATAATACCGCTTTTCTTTCTCCAAGCGCTCAAGTTCACGCAAGTAGAGAGAAAGTCTGTAGACGGTTGTTTGAGGAATGAGTTTCTGGGGCATAGCAATTATTTCTTTAGGAGAGCAATGATTTTATTCACCTGGACATGTTTTTCTACAAGATAGTTAATTTCTTTAATCTTTATTTTATCTTCAGGTCTAATCTTTACCGTGAGGTCGTGAACACGGGAGGCAGTGGTATAGGTATCTTCTCGGGATAACAAAACAGGGATTTTTGCCAGATTAATAAACTCTAAGATACGCTTATGGGGAATTATCCCTCCAGTCAGGAGTATTCCGGCGATACCATTTTTTTTACCCATAAGATGAAAACTCATTGCTGAGAGAATAATATCCTCACGGTCTCCAGGGGTAATCACCAGAGAACCTTCAGAAAAGTAACTGAGCGCCTCATGGGGTTCCATTGCTCCCACCACTACCTTCTTCACAGTATTTTCTAATCCCGGAGAAGCATTGAGGAATTTTAACCCCAGTTCTTCCCTAATCTGCCTCACTGTGGGGGTGAGGAGAATTTTATTATAGGGGACAACTCCTAAAAGTTCTATTTGATGTTTTTTTAAGCCCAACCCCACCAGATGTTTGATCTTTTTATATTTTTCTTTAAGCACCTTATTGATTACCACGCCTAAGAGCCTTACTCCCTCTTTTTCAAAAAGAGCCTTATTCAATAAAATTTCATCAATGGGCTTACCTATTCCTCCGGAAGAAATAAGCAAAACAGGAGCGTCCAGTATTTTGGCTACCCGGGCATTGGAAAAATCAAAACAAGACCCCACCCCTGCATGACCGGTTCCTTCAATAATGACTAAGTCACGGCCATGGGAAATTTTCTCAAAAGCAGTTAAAATATTTTTTTCCAGTAAGTCTTTCTTACCCCTAAGAATGTATTTTTCTGTAAACCCCCTCTCTACAGCAATGGGATTCATATCTTTAATTCTATACCGGAACCCAAAGACCTTCTCAATGAGGACCGAATCTTCATCTACCTTGTATCCATTCTCCAGAAGATAGCGCTGTCCCACGGGTTTTATAAAACCGATTTTTTTAAATTTATTCTTTAAAGCAGAAATGAGTCCCAAGGCAATGGTAGTTTTACCGTCGTTCTGCATCGTAGCGGCAATAAAAAGTTTTTTATGGTCTCTGCCTTTCATTAATAAATCTGTAAAGGATAGCTTCCCTCAATTGTCTTCACTAAATCTGTAAGCACGGAATTAACGGGTGTGGGAATCCCCAGTTTTTTCCCTTCATTCACAATTGCTCCATTGATAAAATCAATCTCTGTCCTTCTCTTTTTCAAAACATCCTGAAGCATGGAAGAGACATTTCCCGCCGTTAATCTACAAACCTCCTCCACCTTCTCTACGGGATTTTTGTAAAGCAATTTTATCTTCTTTTTTTTGACAATTTTCTCTGCCTCCTTAACTGCCTCCAGCATTATCTGGCGCGCTGAAGAAATCTCCACTAACCTTCCGTTGTTTAGATGCAAGATTGCCGTTAAAGCATTTATGCCTACATTAATCATTAATTTTGACCAGATTAAGTCCTCTACCCTCTCAGTAATTTTCGTCTCAAAACCGGCACGGTTGAAGATCTCCACAATCTCTTCTATTTTTGATATTTGATTTTTGATATTGGATATTGCTCCCAAGATTGTCTCCCCTTTTCCCGCATGTCTAATATGACCAATACCTAAAAGGGTTGCTCCCTCATTAGTTACACCAGCAATAATCTTATTTTGAGCAACATATCTATTGATTATTTCTACATTCCCCAAACCATTTTGTAAGGTTAAGACCAGTGTCTCTTTCTCTATGATTGAGAGGACATTTTTGATTGCCCCTTCGGTATCATAGGATTTTGTAGCTAAAATGACAAGATTTGCTTCTCCAATCTCTTCTGCCTCTGTGGTTGCCTTTATATTTTTTACCGAAAAATTACTTAAGCCTTCTACTAAAATCCCCTTTCCCTGAATTTCCTTTGCCCGGGCTTTATTTTTATCCAAAAAATAGACCTCCTGGCCACTTTTTGCCAGAAAAACACCAAATAAACAACCCATTGCTCCCGGACCAACAATAACTATCTTCATATCCTTGTTTCATCCGGGATCACTCCATAACGCGGAACAATGACAATCCCGTCCCGGATATAATAATTGTCTCCATCAAACTCTTTAATTCCCTTAATGTTCTGAATGGCCACCTTTCTACCAATCCGGGCATTCTTATCAATAATTGCCTTATCAATAACTGTATCCTCACCAATCCCTAAGGGAATTTCCCTTCTGGTCTCCGGTTCATAGAAATCTGCTCCCATAATTATTGCCTCCTTAATCCTTACCCCTCTTCTAATTATGCTCCTCAGCCCAATTACTGAATGTTCAATCTCACTGGCTTCAATGATGCAACCTTCGGTTATCAGTGAATTTTTTATCTGGGCATTTTCTATTTTTGCGGGAGGCAAAAAACGGGGGTGGGTAAAGACTCTGCTTTCTTCCGAGAAGAAATCAAATTTCGGCTTATCTTCCGTCAAAGCAATGTTTTCCTCATAGAAAGCACGGATTGTCCCAATATCCCGCCAATGACCTTGAAAAATAAAACCGAAAGCTCTAAATCTCTCAATGGAGTGCGGAATAACCTCTTTGCCAAAATCTATGTCCTCAGTTAACTCCAAGGCTTTCTGCAGACAATCCGCCTTAAATAAATAAACTCCCATAGAGGCAAGATAAGCGTTATTTTGCTTTAAGCCAAATTTTTCTTTTAATTCCTGAGAAATGCTTAAATCTTTTAATACCTCAGGAAGCGACGGTTTTTCTTTAAAAGAGACAATCCGCAAATCTTTATTTAGTTTTAAAATCCCCAATTCCTTAACCTGTTCTGAATCCACCGGAATAACCGAAACCGTTAAATCGGCATTCTTTTCCTGATGGAAATCTATAAGTTCCTGATAATCCATTTTGTAAAGCTGGTCTCCTGAGAGAATAAGTATATCCTCATCATTTTTTAAGTTAAGGTGATTTAAATTTTTCCTTACTGCATCGGCAGTTCCCTGAAACCAATCCCGATTCTGAAGGGTCTGCTCGGCAGCCAGGATTTCTACAAAGGTTCCGGTAAAATAGTCAAAACGATAGGTATTATGGATATGGCGATTCAGGGAGGCGGAATTAAACTGGGTGAGGACAAAGATGTTTCTAATATGGGAGTTAATGCAATTACTGATGGGAATATCAACCAGACGGTATTTACCGGCGATGGGAACTGCTGGCTTACAACGGTCACGGGTTAAAGGGAAGAGTCTTTTCCCCTGTCCTCCCCCTAAAATTAGAGCTTTAATCCTCCTCATCCGATTTTTAAATCCGTTTTCTTGGTGCGTATTTTGGCATACTCCCAGGCATACTCATAAAGGTGCAATCCTTTGGAACAGGCAATGATTTCTCCATTCTCTACCCCGATCTCCCCAGCCATATACTGCTTAACCAGTTCCAGCCCTCCTAAGTTAGAAGGGAATCCTCCCCAGAGGTCCCAAGAACGAAAATATAAAATAAAATGTAGTTTTCCATAGCGCACCCGGGTATCAATGAGTCGCAGACAGGGAGGGTCGGTAAGTTTAATATCCGAGGGCATACCAATTTCCATTATTGCCTGATTTGTGCCAAAGCCCTCTTCTTTATAAATCCTGATTACCTCCTCAATCTGATTACAATTCAAGGGCATCTCCTTAATCATCATTTTACCATCAATAATTTCTTCAGTTCTTATCTTAGGTTCAATCAGACGCTCACCATAGGTATAATCTTCAGTAGCGGTTTTGGAGCCGGTGAGTAAATAACTTAAATAACTCTGAATATATTCCATACTCGTGGGAGGAGGTATTCCACAACCTTCAGGCATAAGGGGAATAATCTGATGCTCGGGTTTGTGCACTTGCACGGTAACAAAATCAAATTCCAATCTCCTCTGTCCCTGATAACTTCCACGGGTAACTGTATAGATGTAACCCTTCTCCAGGATCTGAGAAAGACACTGAAACCAGGCATCATCCAAGTCAAAGGCATCAATATAAACAGGCTTTAGGAAATCTTCCATTATTCTAAAATAAGTTTCCCTAAAATAATTCTCGGGTCATTAACCTGATAGATATAGAACCAATTCAGTTTTGCCTGTGGAGAATTGTCCAGTTCATCTACATCATGAATTGCCGGAGAGATTCCCAAGGTGTAACCTTTTTCCGGTTTTATCCCTAAGTACTCCCAGAGAATCTTTGCCTCCAGGATGTATCCCTTTTTCCCTTCAATTTTTGTTTCTTTCAAGAAAAAATCTACCTTCCCCGGAAATTTATCCTGATGAAACCACTCCCAAACAACCGGCTTTCCTTCAAAACCCGTGGGAGCAAAGCCAAATTGGAAATCATCAGGATTTCTAAAAATAAACCCATCGTTTTTAGGGTCAATGAAAATCTCAATACAGTCATCTTTATAAATTAGATTATCACGCATCCTCGCTATGATTTCATTATCTATTATCTCACCCGCAATATATAGATAATTATGGTCCCACATAAAAAAGAATTTCCCTCTTAAATCAACCTGAGAATTAGTAACATAGAGATATTCAAGATGTTTTTGGGGAAGAATTTCTATAGAATCAACTCCCTTCCATTCCTTCAATTCTCCATCAAGTTTTGGGGATTTGGAAGTAAATTTTGCTTTTAGTTGGGGAATTTCCCAGACCAAATTCTTTGTCCCCTCCTTAAAACCAACCTTCTCCATCGCCTTCTTTATAAACTCATTACGCATAAAATAATCCCAGACCATCCCTGAGCGATAATTTTCAATACTTAAAACCATTGCTCCCAAATCAATCCCGATGACATCTGGAGCAAACCAATTTTTGTCAATATTTAAGGCATCGGAAAAACCATAGATTCCCCAGATTTTCTCTTTGTATTGATGATAGAGATTGCGTAAACAGGAGATTGATTCCCTGGGGGTAAACATTACTGAACCTCCGGGAGCAGTAGGAGCAATTGTCCCATCATGTTTTGGGGGATAAATGGATGGAGGAGCACCATAGACATTGTATCCTTCCGGGCCATCGGAGGCGGTTAAGCCCCAGGAATCCGGCCCATAGGTTTTATATTTATTCATATTATCAATACAGAATTGACGATTGGC
>JAMWCM010000120.1 GCA_023818355.1 Candidatus Omnitrophota bacterium | reverse complement strand
GGGAAGAGGATAATATTTATCTCTTTTTCCGGGTCAAAGATTTCTACCTCTTTTCCGTTTATCCCCCTTACTCTGGTTTTGGGCATATTTTCTTTGATGAATACGGATAAACCATTAAAATCTGAGAGTGCTTGTGCTTCCTTTAAAATATGCTCAAATTGAGTGAGAATTTCACCTTTGTTCCCCTTATTTATTGCCTCTCTTAAAGAGGTAAAATTAAGGCTGGTTTGGATTAACCTGTTCTTAAATTCGGGAAAATTTTCCCCGGTTAATTTCTCAATCTCTTCTATATCTATTTCAGTAATTATTTTCCCTTTGCTTATCCATCCTTCAATTTCGTTTTCAAGTTTTTTCCTATCCTTACCCTGCTTAAACTCATTCAGGGCTTGTTCAATTTCTTTTCTGTGCTCATTAAACCAGGGACTCACATCCTCCTCAAAACCTACCCTTAACATTCCCCGAATGGTATTGTCAGCATTTCCTACCAATTCCCAGATACTCTGTTTGCCTTCTAATTCGGCTAGAGAATTCCAGACTCCTAAAAGTGCTCCGCCAATTCCCAAGCCAAATTCCGTAGGAGAGACAAAATGGCGTTCAGGATTAAAGGAGTCCTGGAACCAGTGTTCTCCTTTAATAAAAGGCCAGTATGCTGCCATCATATGCTTATAGGCATCTAAAGCCCTACCGGGCATAAATCCTAAAGCCATAGCATACTCTGAAGGTGTGACTGTCCCATCAAAGCGGTCTATCCCCTCCCTACCTAAGAAGAAATCCATATTATAATAATCGGGGAGTGCCATAGAGGAAAAACCCCAGTTGTGATAACCCAAATGCCGGAAATTCTGAGACTGCAAAATCATCCGCCAGATCATATCTTTTTTATCTAAGATAGAATTACGATAGAAATTAAGGCTGATTTGGCTATTGAACCTTCCACTGCGAAAACCTGCTCCCACCGAACCTTCTCCACCCAATTCCCTTCCCTTATCCCTTAAGAATCTTGAGTCCATCTGCAACCAGGGATAGGAATACTGGAAGGGATTATGTGCTTCAAAGGTGTTTACAAATTTCTCTCCATTTAAACCTGTATATTCAGGCCGGCCAGCCAGGTAATAGGCATACCAGGGAATTGCCCGTGCAGGACTTGTTCCTCCTGCTCCTAAGATATTTGCCAGGATGTATTCATGATAGGTATCAATCATCCCTAAGGTTACTCCTCGCTCCTTAGTATAGCCATAATTTAAGGTAGCATTAAATACTGCCCCATCATCTCCCGCAATCGCCAGATAAGCGGCATAGTCCATCTCAGAGATAATTTGCTTGGCTTTTTCTAAGATTTCTTTTGCTCTTTCTCCTTTGTAATAATTCTGGGTATAAGAGACCACTGCCTCTAATCCCGCCCTTAAAAGACCCGCCGCATCAATGGTGGAGGTTTCATTGGCACCGGTTCTATGGTCTGAACCTGCCTGATAATAATGATAGAATATCTTATACCAGTGGTCAGCGGAGAGGTCATTGGGGTCATTAGGGTCGTCAATAAAAAAGTCAAGGGCTTTTAAAATCCTTCTGGCAAATTCCGCATCAGCAATTTCTCCTATCTGATGTCCAATAATTAAGGCATTTAAACCAAAACCACTTACCCCTGTAGAGTTATCAATTGCTCCTCCGGCATCTAAGAAAAGCCCGGAATCTAAATCCTGCGTATCAAGGAAATATCTCACCATTTTACGCACATCTTCCCATAAGAGGTCTTTATCCGAAATTTGAGGATTATAATCGTATAAGGCAGGTCCAACCAATTCTTCCACCAAAGCTTTTATTTCTGGATGCAAAAGGAGAAATTTTTTTACTTCTGAATCCAGATAAGGATTCCCCATCCCTTCTACTGGTGCTGAACGCCTGCCGGCAGTGGTCACCGCTGCTCCTCCATCTTCACGCGTTCCTACTGAGGCTTCAGAATAAGGACCAATTTTATTTTTCTGTAGGATAAATCTGATCACTTCTTCCATACTTGCACCATTATTAGGTAGATAATCCGTAAAATAGCGTGCAAAAGGACCTTCGCGTGGTTCATTTAAGTTAATCTGGCCAAAATTCCACAAAGTATCCTGTAAAATCTCCCGCATAAATCCCTGAGGTAAAACCATCTCCAACATCCGGTCTAACGGAGTATTAGAGATAATCTCCCGCCAGTACCAGTCTGCCGGACCAACTAATGCAGTTTCTATTTTAGCTAATTTTTCTCCCCCTATCTTCCGAATTAAATTGGTGAGGATATTAGCTTTTTGCTCCCCATTCAATTTTTCTCTATCTCCCAAAATTATCTGGTTAGCAATTTCTTCTAAATTACTTTTATATTGACTCATCCAATAATCAAGTAATATTCTATCCTTATAAAATTTTAGATTGAGGTCCCTTTCCAATCTTCCTTCCAATAATATCCGCACCGCATCTGCCTTCATCCGCTCTCTGTCTTGCGCACTCAAATTATTAAATGCATTTACCAAACCATCTTTATCTATATTCACCTTACCAAAATGGTCATAGGTCTTAAAAATTTCTAATTGATACAAGGCATCCTTTTCCACAATTATATTTGTTATCTTCGCTCGCAAATCCATTTCATTCATTAAGGCATAAGTGAGTATTCCATCTGTCTCCTCTAAGCTAAACTTCTCTGCTTTTATGTTTTTCAATGACTCGTTGAGCAATATCCCCAGTTCTGCATTAAATTCCGCCTGCGCCTCCATCAATTGCACAATTTGTTGAGAAGTCACCATTGGTCCGGAAAATCCTTTAATCTCTACCTTTACCTCTTCCGGGCGTTTATCTTCCGGAGACTTAAGGATGTAAACGAGGGTATCTTCCCCATCCGTATCCAGTCCATTTTCACCAAATAATGAACTGCCATCTCTTTTTTTATAAAAAGCTACCCAGGCATCACTATCTGGTTTATCTACAAAATCATAATTTATTTTTAAATATCCTTCCGCGGTGCGGGAAAGGATAATTACATTTTCATTAATAGCGATGTAATCTTTAAGCATATTATCAGGAATGTCTTTTATCAATTCCGGAACATTCACCCGCGTTTCCCTTCCATCTTTATGCTGGATAAAAATGTCCTGCACTATTACTTCTCCCCTTAAATTCCCCACAGATTCTTTCTGAAAAACTATCACCGTTTCTTTAATCCGCATCCCCTCTCCTATGGGCTGATTTGGCCCTCTTAAAAAACTCTCTATGGGAAATCTTATCTCCTTAAACTCCACATCCAAATCTCCTCCTTTAATAAATTGTGAAGGATAAGGAAAGACCGTTCCCACTATCTCTTTCCAGAGAGAATTCAGTTTCTCCATTACCTTATCCTTAGTTATTGCCTTAATAAATTCCAGTTCTTCCAGAGTAACTCTCTTCCCAAAACGCCTATCTGCCTCATTTCTTACTTCCTCAATTACATTCTCCAGACTTTCCAGGAATTCTTTCTTTTTTTCGGGAGAAAAACCAAATTTCTTAAAGAGGGCTTGAAACCTTTCATTATTTTTGATTTTTTCCCGCACAAAATTTAAAGCCTGAATCATCTCCGGAGAATTTATATCTATTGGTTTAAATCTTTCAGAAATTTTCAGATAATTTCCTATTTTTTCCCCTAAAATCATCTTCAATTCCCGGTTAAAGGCTTCCGCAAAGGAAAGTTTACTTTCCTCGGCGGCCTTTGCGGAGCTCCTTAATATTTCACTAATTTCGGATTCCTTTGCGGATTTGAGCATTGC
>JAMWCM010000119.1 GCA_023818355.1 Candidatus Omnitrophota bacterium | reverse complement strand
CACCAATAAAAAAGAAATAACAAGCTTGCGCTGTATACCCTTACTTAATATCTTCATCTCCCTTTTCTCCTCCCTCTTATATTTTTAAAGGCAAAAAGAGCGCTGCCTTTTGCATACCCTCTCATCACCAAACAAATTCTGGATAATCAGCTAAGCTGGTTCGTCTCCCAAATCTATTTCTTTTGGCAGAAGGAACCTGCTTTTGTTGTCTATGAAATCTGATTATTCTGCTTAATCTTTTCGGAACAACATTAAAAAACTTTAGTAAAGGAATTTAAAAAATTGCTTACAATTTTATAAAAGCAAATCAGGCAAATAAACTACCCGAAAAGGAAAGGCTTTAGGATAAGAATTCACTGGTAGTTTAAAAGATTTTCCCGGATTAATTGCTGATAACAATCTTTTCATAAAAAATAAAATTCTTATTTTATCAAAAATTAACTATTTCCTTATCCAGAACTTCCCTCACTTTCCTGGCTAACCCTTCTAAGGTAAAAGGTTTGGATAGGTAATTGATGCCTGGTTTCAGAATTCCATGATTAGCGATTACATCCTCTGAATAACCAGACATATAAAGAACTTTTAGTTCCGGATACAAAATAGAAATACCCTCGGCTAACTCTCTCCCGCTCTTTTTAGGCATGACCACATCTGTTAAGAGCAAATTAATTGGCTCTTTATGCTTCTCGCAAATAGCAAAAGCCTCCGGCGCACAAGAAGCAGTTAAAACCTTATAACCCAAATTCCCCAGAGCTATGCTGGCCAGTTTCCTTACTTCTTCATCATCCTCAACCAATAATATCGTTTCATTACCTTTGGGGATTCCTCTTCCTTCTTCTTTTCTATTAATTTTTTCGGCAGGCTCATTCATCGCTGGCAGATAAATCTTAAAAGTAGTTCCTTGGCCTGGCTCACTCTCGACCCAGATATACCCCTTACTCTGCTTCACTATTCCATAAACCATGGATAAACCCAAACCAGTTCCTTTCCCTTTCTCTTTAGTCGTAAAGAAGGGTTCAAAAATATGCTCTTTCACTTCTGGCGTCATGCCTACCCCAGTATCGGTCACAGAGAGCATTATATAAGATCCAGGTATAACACCAAGGTGACTTTTGGCATAATCTTCATCCAATTCTACATTGGCTGTTTCTATTATTAATTTTCCTCCATTGGGCATGGCATCCCTGGAATTTAAGGTCAGATTCAAAACAACTTGTTCAATTTGTCCGGGGTCAACATAAACTTTTTTCAAATCTTCAGATAATTGATAAATTAATTCGATGTCTTCCCCAATCACCCGATGCAGCATTTTATCCAGGTCTGTTATCAGCGCATTCAGATCTATGACCTTCTTTTCCATTACTTGTTTGCGGCTGAAAGCTAAAAGTTGGCGTGCTAAATTAGCAGAACGATCGGTGGCCTCGATAATCATATTAATCTGCTCTCTTAAAGCATCTCCTTCTTTTAGCTTTGCCTGAGCTAACTGAGCAGAGACCTTGATCAATGTGAGAGAATTGTTAAAATCATGGGCAATACCGCCTGCTAATCGGCCAACTGCTTCCATCTTCTGCGCCTGAGCAAATTGCTCCCGCAATGCAGCAATTTCCTTCTCTTTCTTTTTAAGCTCCGTGATATCTAAAATAGAAGCTATGCTTTTTTTAGTACCGGGGATCATAGCTACATTTACAAAAATATCCTTTGTCTCTCCACTTTTGGTCCTAATTTTTACTTCGTAATTTTGAGGAGCCAAATCAGGGTTTACTCTGCGTAAATAGTGATAATCTTTAATTCTCTCCAAATATTCAGGAACAACAAACTCAATCCCCTTTCTTTTCCCTTCTATCTCTTCTTTCGTATAACCGATTAATTCTTCTGCTTTCGAATTCATCAAAGAAATGGTCATGTCTTCCTCTATAATTAAACTGGCTGTTCCGGTATTTTCAAATATTATTTTATATTTTTCTTCTGATTCTCTGAGTTCTTTTTCTAACTGCTTCTGCCCAAAAAACAAAAGAGCATTGGCAACAGCTCCAGTTATCTGAGTGCTAACTCTTTCGGCGATTTCCAGATCTTTTTTAGTGTAAGCATTCGAATTAAATGATCCAATGCTGAAAACTCCTATTACTTGCTCTTTTAAGATCATAGGCACAAAGAGCATTGATTTAAAACCTGCCTCTAAAAAGGCTCTAAGTTTGGGACATTCAATAAGGATTTCTTCCAGATTGTCTTCATTAATAAGAAGACCTTTTTGGTTTTTTATTACCCACTCCGTAGCTGTTCCCTCTATGGGAATCAATCTTTCCTTTTCTCTACCAGTTATTACAGATCCGTGAGCATAACGAACTAAGAAACTATTTTTTTCATAGTCAACTATATTGATGGCAATCCGATCGAAAAAAATTAATTTAGCCAACTTCTCCGAAAATTTCTCGTAGACTTCTTCAATATTAAGGGTAGAGCTAATTATTCGACCAATCTCTGCTATAATCTCTGTCTCTTTGGCTAATTCTCTGGCCCGCTCTTCGCTTTGCATTAACTCTTCTTGAATCCGCACCAGTTCAGTTATATCTACCACTATCCCCCTCAAACCAAAAGGATGACCATCTCGAAGAATGGGAGAGGTGTGGATTAAAGCAGGAAATTTACTCCCATCTTTTTTTTGAATATCCAACCTAAGATTACGCCTCTCCTCCAGTAAGGTTTCTTGATAATGTTCTTTTGCCCGGGGCAGTTGTTCGGGAGCAATAAACTGAAAAATATTGAGCCCATCTTCTATATCCTGAGGAGAATATCCCATTATGTCAAAAGCCTTTTGACTTGCAAAAATTATATTCCCTTCTCTATCTGCTTCAAAAACGATTCCAGGAAGCAAATTAGCCAATTCAATATATCTTTTTGCGCTGGCCAATAAAGTTTCTTCTATATCTTTAAATTCCATTTTAGACTTAGTTAAACAATACAATTTTATATTAAGGTAGCTTTCCCGAATATGCTTAGAGCCATAACTAAAAGATAAAAACCCAATAATGAGCTGAAGTATTTTTTATAAAAACTTTTTCTCTCCCTTCACCTTTATCGGCTATTTTATGAAAAAATTGATTTCTGAGATATCACTTCAAATTAGCAAAATGACGCTGATGAATTCAATAGGAGGTCTCTTTATTGTTTTTTAGTTAATGAAATGACCAATTTTAAAGCAGACTTGCCAAAAGAGAAGTATATTGGTAAAAAAATATGATGGTATTAAAATTTAAAGTTAAAATTCTTACCGATTAATTTGCTTCGAAGAAATTAATTTAGACTTTCGGGGGAAAAATTAGGAGGGATAGAAGTTCAATTCCTGGAGAAACAAAATAATTTACTAACTCGACTACGAGAATATGAAGTTTAGGCAAAAAGGCAAGATTATAAACATATTTTGCTTTTATTCTTAAGCAATGATTCCATGCAGATTTCCATCGGAGAAACAGCTTTCAAGCCTCTTGTTTGGCGAATTCTTCTGAATGATTTATAACATCTTCTTTCCAATCTAATAATCCCGAATGAAATAGCCTCTTTAATCACCGAAGCATCAATTAGAGATTTGGAAAATCTAACAACTCGCTAAAAAATAGAAACAATTTTTATCAAAGGTTAACGTATCTTATTTCTATTCAAGAAATCTTCGGTAAATAAAAAATCATTTTATTCCTTCCCCGCCATTGCCACCAGTTTTCTCGATCTGTATATGTTTCAGGGCCGAACCTTCAAAGCTACGCAATCCATTCCCATTTCTTCCTCCCACTAAGGCAACTAACTCACTCACAAACCCCCTCATCGC
>JAMWCM010000118.1 GCA_023818355.1 Candidatus Omnitrophota bacterium | reverse complement strand
GGCAGGATTCTTCCCAAAGAGGCGGCCCTGATTGCGTTTATATATTCCCGCGTATGTACTAATTCTAAAGTCTTATCATCAGCGGGTTGCGGTAGAATAATCTGGAATTGGTCTTTAAGAGAATGGGTGCGGTGATTAAAAAAGTCAAAGAAGACCTTAAATCTATCTTGACATAAAGGGTGACTTTCACCAAAACTATAAGTGGCTAAATCCGGATGGTATAATATTGCGGTTTTTTGGTTATTGAATTGGGATTGTCTCTTCTTTAGAAATAAGTGTTTCAAGTTTATTTTCTAAAGTCTGTATTTGGTTATAATAATCCTTAAGTTCTTCTCGGATTTTTTGCAACTGAACAGAAAGTGTGTGGAGGTGCACCGCTAATTCCTGAAATTTCTTATTATATTCCTGGTCCTTTTGTGCATATTCCCCTTTAAACTGGTTAAAGATTTCCCGGATTTTTCCCAGTGCCTCTTCCTGCTGATTTTGATAGTTAGCTAAACTCTCTGCATAGGTCCTTAAACTCTCCTTATAACTAACAAGGTTTTGCCTGATAACTTCTTCTTGTACTTTGTTATATTCAAGTTGCTTCTGTTGAAAATCTTCCAATTGTTTCCTTACCTTCTCCTCAAGTTCTTGTTGGTATTGTAATTGTGCTACAAAGTCCCGCGAGCGCTTCTTCTCCTCTATCTCCCGACGAATGGAATCCTCTACCTGGGCCTTAAATTCTAACTCCTTCAGGATTGATGCCCGAATGAGCTCTTCCATCTTATACATCTGTCTATTCTGATAAATAATCATACCTCCTGTCCAGAGAATCAGGACCGTAACTACACCCAGAAATCCTATTGAGATTCCAACCCTATTTCCATTCATTATCGTGTTGTTTTTATCTATATGCCTGAAACCCCGGTAGGTGCTCGCTTTTGACCTTCTGGAAGCGGGGGTCATCTACACTCATCAAAATTTTGATATAACGCCAGGGGATAAGAATATTGGTCTTTACTTTCTCGATTACCTGCTTTGAAGGAGGAATTAAATGCCCATTCTCATCCCACCAAACCCCCAGCTCATACTTTGGATTCTCAATCCAGATGCCTTCGTTATCCACTCCCGTCACCACCGCCCAGACCTCATCTTTGTAAATCTGAAAAAGGCCTAAGTCAGGACGGATCTCCTCAGAAAACTTAAAAAGCACTAATTTCCCCAATAACTCTCCTAACTGCATAATTACCTCCCTATCTTATAAGTTTCATACATGACACAATCGTCTGAGTACCATAGTACCATTGCGACTTCGTAGGTCGGATAGGTTAGAGGTGGGTGTAAAATTGCAATAATCTTTTTGTCTTGATTTTATTTCTCTCTTAAGTTATACTTAAAACTAATGGTGGCTATAGCTCAATTGGTTAGAGCACGAGACTGTGGCTCTCGGTGTTGCCGGTTCGAGTCCGGTTAGCCACCCCAATTTATTCTTTCTTTTCTTTGCTTTGTTTTTTTATTGATTCCTCTATCGCCTTACCAATCTGTTTTCCTGCAGAGATAGTGCCACTGATAACCGCGGTAGTCAGGTCAGTTGCGCCCTTAATGCTACCTTGGATAAATTTAGCTGGCAGACCAAAGATATCCGGCACATTATGGCCATTACCTTTTCTTGCCTGTGCCAGCTTCTCTTCAAAGGCCATCTTGATATTTCCAAAATTAAACTCTGGCCGGTCCATCCGGGTGCGAATGGTAAAATCTAAAACTATCTTTCCCTGATTTAAGGCCCTGAAGATATCCAGAACCGCATCCGCAATCATCTCTGCCTTTTCTGCCTGTTCTCCTGGTGGGCGGGGTTTACGCACAATATCGGTTAATTCCAGACGACAGTTGGCGGTTACATTGTTATTCAAGCCGTGGATATCGCTTAAAAAATTAAGTTTTGCACTCTGAATACGGGCCTTTTCTAAATCCACCCAGTGAGAATAATAAGGGTAGAGATAAACGCCATCAATATCTTCAATTTTTATCGTTGCCTGCATATCTTTCCTAAAAAGATTTAGCCACCCTTGGGCAAAAATTTTTCCTTCTGCCTCGCCCTCCCGCCAGGGGATATTTCCTTTTAAGACAAAATTGGTAACTACTGATTGGGGGAAAAGATAGAGATTGGTGACTTTAAGATTTAGGTCTTTTATCATAATTTTGATGCTATCCGGAGAAACTGTGCGGTCCACAAAATTAATTATACCATTCTGGATATTGATTTGTTTACAGATAAACTGCGGTGGAGATATCTTCTGAGGCAAAGAGGATAAAGATGTAGGGGCTGTCGGCGACGTGGTCTCGGCTGGTGCGCTTCTTTCGTAGGTAAATTCTGGTTTTAGTATGCTTAGGTTATTTAAGGCAATGCTTCCTGTAAATAAACCTAAAATGCTGGGAGAAATGGATACCGTATCAACCTTAAGTAGACCTTCGATATTTAAGTTTCTTATCTTAACATTAAAAGGTGGAATAATTTCTAAAGAGCCGATACTAACTTTTTTTTGTAACGCCTTCTCTAAATTGCTTATAATCAAAGGCTTGACATTAAAAATGAGAAATAAATAAATCGTCGCAAACAATATTGCCAGAATAATAATTACTGTAAAGAAGATTTTAATCCAAAGTTTCATGGTTTTTATTTGGTGCGCCTGGCGTGATTCGAACACGCGACCCACTGCTTAGAAGGCAGTTGCTCTATCCAGCTGAGCTACAGGCGCATTTCTTAAATTATTACCATCTTGCAAAAGCCATAAAATAATTTTACCACAGATTATTTAATAAGAAAACTAAAAAAGATTTAGAGGGGGGAGAAACAGGGACAGTCCTTAACAGATTAAGTAGATATAGCGCCACTTATGAATTTTCTTAGGACGCTCCAACTACTTAAAACAATCACAGGGCTTATTTTTTAAAATCAATTTTTGTTCTTTTATTGTATTGATAAAAATCTTTTGTTTACTTAAGCCTTTCGCTAATTTTTTATCAAGTGGAGAATTGTGTCTATACCCCCTTCTCTTAAACTCTTCTACCAATATCTTGTGTCTTCTATAAAGCGCATTGGTCTTACCTACCCAACGCAAGGTCTCTGGATGTCGAGAGTATCCACCTATCCTATTTAATTTAGTAAGAATATTCCACAAGCCGTGAAGTTCACGATGTTCAGCAAGTAAACGTTTGTGACATAAATGCTTTGGATGAATATCCCATATGCGCATCGTTTAATTACAGAATTGCCACAAAGAGCATAAAAAGAAAACACGAATCAAATTTTTATTAAATAATTCTGCCAATTTTCTGAACTCAGATCAAAAAGAGAAACTGCATTTTCTAAAGAAAGCTGGCCAATTTTTTTTCTTACCAAATTCTCCAGATATGCACCACAACTTAATTTCTTCCCAATGTCTGAAGCCAAACTTCTAATATAAGTACCCGAAGAGCATTCTATCTTAATTGTCAAAAAAGGAAATTTATATTTTAGCAAAGAAATTTTATAGATTTTTACTTTCTGCGGTTTAAGTTCTACGCCTTTTCCTTCTCTTACTAAATCACAAGCCTTCTTTCCCTTTATTTTTTTAGCAGAAAAAATTGGCGGAATTTGTTCAATTTCTCCCACAAAAGATTTTAAGACTTCTTTGATTTTCTTTAAACTGGGAATTTCTTTAACCTGTCTTTTGAAAATTTTTCCTTCTTTATCAAAGGTATCCGATTCCGCTCCCAGTCTTAAAGTGGCAATATATTCTTTGTCTAATTTTAAAAAGTATGAAAGCCTCCTTGTTGCCTCCCTTGAAATTCCCAAAATTAAAAGACC
>JAMWCM010000117.1 GCA_023818355.1 Candidatus Omnitrophota bacterium | reverse complement strand
ACGCACAAAATGGCAGAAGCGAATAAAGCTTTTGCCCATTTTCGCTGGTAATTGTCTAAAACAAAAATTATAGATGTTTTCTATTTGCGGAAACTCGGTAATTTTGAGATTTCAAGGTATGAATAGAGAGATTCCCTTAGAGAAATTGAGAAATATCGGGATTGTTGCCCATATTGATGCCGGTAAAACCACCACCACCGAGCGCATCCTCTATTATACCGGGAGGATTCATCGGATAGGAGAGGTGGATGAGGGGACTGCGGCTATGGACTGGATGGAACAGGAACAGGAACGTGGGATTACCATCACTGCCGCTTCCACAGCCTGCTTTTGGAAAGATTACCAGATAAATATCATTGATACCCCCGGGCATGTAGATTTTACCGTGGAAGTGGAGCGTTCTTTAAAAGTTCTGGATGGGTGTGTGGTGGTTTTCTGTGGTGTGGGTGGGGTTGAGCCACAATCAGAGACAGTTTGGCGTCAGGCTGACCGTTATAGAGTAGCCCGTCTGGCTTATGTAAATAAACTTGACCGCACAGGGAGTGATTTCTTGGGGGTGGTGAAACAGATGAAAGAGAAATTGGGAGCTAAACCCTTGATTCTTCAATTACCCTTAGGTAGAGAAGACAATTTTCAGGGAATAATTGACCTCTTGGAGGAGAAAGCACTTATTTACGATATTGACCCTGAGGGTCTAGGATATCGCACCCAAGAGATTCCTGAGGATTTTAAGACTATGGCTTCAGAATACCGCGAGCGGTTGGTGGAGAGATTAGCTGAACTGGACGAACCCCTTATGTATAAGTTCATCCATAGTGAAGAAATTTCTCTCTTAGATTTAAGAGAGGCTATCCGGCGGGTTACTTTGAAAAATAAAGCGGTTCCGGTAGTTTGTGGAGCCTCCTTACGCAATAAAGGGATACAGCCTTTATTGGATGCAATCTGTGCTTATCTTCCTTCTCCCTTAGACAGAAAGCTCATAACCGGGAAAAACCCTTTTACCCATGAGCTGATTGAGAGAGAGGTAGATTCTGAAGAGGCTCTCTCGGCACTCTGTTTCAAAGTGATGGTTGACCCTTATATCGGTAAGCTTTCTTACTTCCGTATCTATTCCGGGAAATTAACTACCGGGATGTATGTCTACAATGCTAACAAAAGGATAAAGGAAAGGATTCAGAAACTTGTGCGCATGCATGCCAATAAACAGGAGATTATTACCGAAGCCAGTGCCGGAGATATTGTTGCTTGTGTGGGGCTTAAGGAGACAGTTACCGGAGAAACTATCTGTACTGAGGAATATCCTATTTTGTTAGAGAGTATACATTTTCCTGAACCGGTTATCTCTATGGCTATTGAACCCATGAGTAAAGCTGACCAGGAACGACTTTCTCTGGCTTTACATAAAATGGAAGAAGAAGACCCCACTTTCAAAGTGAGGTATAATTCCGAAACCAATCAGACCCTCATCTGGGGAATGGGCGAATTGCACCTGGAGATAATCTTAGAACGCATTGCCCGTGAATTCAATGTGGAGACGAGGAGTGGTAAACCACAGGTAGCCTATAAAGAGACAATCCGGAAGAAGGTAATGGCGGAAGGTAAGTTTATCCAGCAGACTGGGGGTAAGGGTCAATATGGGAAAGTGGTTATTGAGGTTGAGCCGGGAGAAAAGAATTCCGGTATTGTCTTTGAAAATAGAATCACCCGGGGAGTTATTCCTAAAGAGTTTATCCCTGCGGTGGAGGAGGGTATCCGGGAGACTGCCCAGACAGGGGTATTGGCAAATTTTCCGGTGATTGATATTAAAGTTACGCTCATTGATGGAGCCTATCATGAGGTTGATTCTTCGGAATTTTCTTTTCGTATGGCGGGTTCTCTGGCTTTGCGGGAGGCTTTAAAAAAGGGGGAGCCAGTTCTAATGGAGCCAATTATGGATATAGAGGTAATTACTCCTGAGGAATACTTAGGAGATGTTCTCGGAGATTTGAATTCCCGGCGTGCCCAGATTGTGAGTCTCGGACAGCGGGGTAATGTGAAAACTATCCGGGGTTTTGTTCCTTTAGCAGAAATGTTTGGTTATGTAACCAGGATAAGGTCTTTAACCCAGGGGAGAGGGAGCTATATGATGGAGCCTTCTTTTTATCAGGAGGTTCCCCGAGAGATCTTAGATAAGGTGCTTTCAGGAATTTTTTAATTATTAGGATAAGAAAATGACTGAACAGAGAATTCGCATAAGATTGAAAGCTTATGACCATCGTATTCTTGACCAGTCAGCAGCGGAGATTGTGGAAAGTGCCAAGAAGACGGGGGCAAAGGTAAAAGGTCCGATACCTTTACCCACAAAATGGACTCTTTATACGGTCTTACGTTCTCCGGTAATTGATAAAAAATCGCGTGAACAGTTTGAGATGAAGATTCATAAACGGATTATTGATATCTTAGAACCGACAAATAAAACTATGGAGGCTTTAAGGAAACTGAATCTTCCTGCGGGTGTAGATGTGGAGATAAAATAGAAAGATGGAAGCACTCTTGGGTAAGAAAATTGGGATGACGCAGGTGTTTGATGAGAAAGGAAAAGTTACTCCGGTAACTGTTCTCCGGGTAGGTCCCTGTTATGTCTTGAAGGTAATTCAACAGGAGAAAAATAATTACTATGCCTTACAAGTGGGATTTGAGGAGAGGAAAGCAAAAGGATTAACCCGTGCAGAGTTAAAATTTTTTGAAAAAATAGGAGTGAAACCCTTGAGGTATATCCGGGAATTGCGGGTTAAACCTGAAGAGATAAATAATTATAAAGTCAGAGATTCTTTGAGTATAGAAATATTTAAAGAAACCAATTATGTGGATGTTCAGGGAAATTCCCTGGGTAAAGGATTTCAGGGTGGAATGAAACGCTGGGGATGGAAGGGAGGCCCTCAGAGCCATGGCTCTATGTCCCATCGTCGGTCAGGTTCAATTGGTTCAAGCACTAACCCGGGAAGGGTTTTGAAAGGCAGGCATATGCCAGGAAGGATGGGAAATCAAAAGGTAACGGTAAAGAATTTAAGAATTATTTCTATGGATAAAGAAAAAAATCTTTTACTGGTGAAAGGAGCAGTGCCCGGAGCAGAGAACAACTTATTAGTAGTGAAAAAATCAAGGAAACAGCCTGAGGTAAAGAAATGAACCCTGAAGAGAAAAAATTTTTAGTTTTATATGACTGGCAGGGAAAGGAGAAAGAAAAAATTTCTCTTGACCCGGATATTTTTGATGGGGAGATCAATTTTGATCTTCTCTATCAGGTAAAGTTAATGTATGAAGCAAATCAACGGCAGGGGACTGCTTCCACAAAGACCCGGGGTGAAGTGAGCGGAGGAGGAAGAAAGCCCTGGCGTCAGAAAGGAACTGGGCGCGCCCGTATGGGAAGCATAAGGTCACCCCTCTGGAGAGGAGGGGGGAAAGTTTTTGGTCCCACTCCCCGGGATTACGCTTATCGTCTTCCCAAAAAAATTCTCCGTAGAGCAATAAAGGACTGTCTAAATATCCATTGGAAGGATGAAAGTATAAGTTTGATTGAGGAGATAAAATTGGAAAAACCAAAAACTAAAGATTTTATGCAAATTCTGAAAGGTTTAAATCTAAAGGGAAGGGTATTGTTTGTAATGGAAGGGATTGCCCCCGAAATAAAACTGGCAAGTAGAAATATCCCGAATGTAGAGATAAAAACTGCAAAAGACCTGAATGTTTTAGACCTTTTATACAATGAGCGCATTCTCTTTACTCCTTCAGCATTATCCAGATTAATGGAGAGGTTAAAGAATGAAACTTGATATTTATGATGTTTTGCTCTATATGCTGCAGACGGAGAAATCTACGCGCGATAACAGAGCAAATAAGTATACCTTTGTCGTTTCCCCTTAT
>JAMWCM010000116.1 GCA_023818355.1 Candidatus Omnitrophota bacterium | reverse complement strand
CTCTGGTAAGACAGGGAAAAAAGGGTGGGGCCTGGAAAACAGGCTCCACCTGACAAAATTAGGGGGATAAAATGAAGGAAAGAAAGAAGATTGAGAAGAAAAAGTTTTTCTGTATTTTCCTAAATTTTTTAATAATTTTTTTGTTCTTTTTACTGTTTTCTTTATCTGAACTTTTTGCCTTCATCCTTCCTCAAGAAAATTTTTCTCTCCCTCCCTCATTTTCTTTTAAGCCGGCAGATTATCCTTTATTTAACCAGCTCCGGTTTTTCCTGGCTGCGGATAACCTTCCGGAATTTTTTCAGACTCCCTTAACTAACTATGAAATTCTGGATAAGGTCTCCAAGGAAATCATAAATTATTTTATGGGTAAAGGGACGAGGGATGAGCCCGGGTTAAGAGATGAAAATTCAGGCTTATTTGTAGATTTTGGCAGTGCCAAAGACCCTACAGTAGATTTAAGTATTGCTGCCACTGGATATGGATTGACTGCCTTAGTTATAGCTGCAGAATACGGATTAATTGATAAGGGGACGGGAGAAGCCTGGGTGGTAAAGGCACTGACAACCATTAAAGAAATGCAGGATGTGGCTTTAAATTATGAAAAAGATTTGATAGATTATTTGTTAACCGAAGGGGTTAAGAAATTGCCTTACCCAGACCCTGCTACCTACTCAATACTCTATAGGTTAGGGAAGAAGGGTTGGGAGAGGTTTCTGGCTCTGGAGGAGTTAAGGGATAGGTTTGAAGTGGATTTTTTGAAAGAAAAAAAGGGTTATAAGTTAGCATATCTTCAGGAAGAAATTGATTATAAAAGAGAGAAAGGGCTCTCCCGTGAATTAGACCCTAACGAAAGAGCGGAAGTTAATCTGCGTTTCTTGCGGAAATATAGTGAGATTTTTAAATTGGGAAGATTTGGTTTATTGTATCGCTATTTAAACAGAGTTAAGCCGGAACCTCCTGATGGGAAAATTCCTTTACCTTCCCGGTCAATTAAAGAAGGATTGAATGATTTATCCACTGTGGATACAGGAATTTTGCTGATGGGAGTTTTAACTGCGGGTAGATATTTTGGAGGAAGGGCATGGGAATTGGCTCAAGAAATATATGAAAATGTCAACTGGCAGATGATGATTAATAATCCGGGAAATACCGGCATTGGTGCGGGAGAACATCCTGAGGTTATCTCTCATGGATGGACTCCTGAAGGAGTGCCAGGGCATCCCCATGCCAGTCAGAAAGGATTCTTAGAAGGACGCTGGGATATATATACTGATGAAACTTTATTACTGGTTTTGTTAGCGATGGGTAAACCTAAATCCCCGAGTGCTTCCTATAATTCCTATAAAGCTCTTTTAGACCTGGAGCCAAAAGAGTTGGGAAAAGAACTTTATGATAAATTTGAGAAAAATAGAGCAGAGGTAGGAGGAATGCCTCCGGCAATATTATCTGTGCAAGGAGGATTGTGGACTTATCATATGGTAAATGTCTGGTTAGATACACAGAACCGTTTTGATGCTCAAAATAAAGTCAACTGGTATCAGAATGCGGTAAAGGCAACTCTGGCCAATAGAAATATTGTCTTAAAGATGAAGGATAACGAAGGAAAAACCCTGGCTGAAAGATATAAAACCTTTGATGAACATCTCTGGCCAATTACCACTATGCTTACACCCTTAGCAGATATTCCCGGGAAAAGCCAAGGTGGTTACCGGATGGACATCGGAGTGGTAAAACCAACTATTTCTCCCGAGAAATTAAGGGAGATACCTCCTTTAGTTGCCCCTAATGGTTATGGAGGCTCAATTATTCATTCCTTATTTTCTTATTTAGGGATGCGTTATTTAGCCTCAACAGAGAGAGAAATCTGGACTAAAGGTGGTTTTGTAGATGCCTTCAGTTACGATATGGGCACAGGAGGAAGACCAGGAGAATGGTTCGCGGGAACACAGGTTGCCTTTAGTCAGGGACAGTTTTTGCAGTTATTTAATCTTTTAGGAGAAATGGATAAGGATAAAAAGTCTCTCTGGGAGATTACGCAGAATATTCCCTATTTTGAGAAAGCTTTTGAAAAAGCAGGATTAAAACAATTATCGGAAGCCCCACTTCTACCCGAGGAGATAAGTGGGGAAATGAGGCAAGAGGTAAGGCAGAGAATAGAGGATTTAGATAAAATTATTCAAGGAGGAAATAACCAGAGTATTCTAGGGATGTTTATAGGAATTATAAATCATTATTTAACTAAGGAGGGAGCAAGGGAGGGAGAATTCAAATCTCTGATTGAACTGCTCAAGAAAAGAATTGCCGAGAAACCTGATAATCCTTTACTAAATTATCTGTTTGCGGAAACGCGGATGGCACAGATTAGAAATATTTCTCGTGCAGCTACAGGAGAAAAATATGTTAAGGAGGGTGACCATTATAAAACCTTAGAGGCAATCAAGTATTATTTCCAGAATGCGGATGATTATTATCGGGAGGCGAAAGATTATTTAAGGAGGGCATTGGCAAATATTTCCCGGGCGGGTTCTTTGAGAGAATTTTTAGAAATTAGAGCCACGGCCTTAGACTTTATTTTAACTAAAAATACCTTTAGCAGTTATCCCGGACAGAAAGAATTATTTAAGGAATTAGCCAGACTGCTTCATTCTGCCCAAAACCCCTGGGGAGGAAGTAAAGAGAAAATGGTTTCCGAGATTGCCCAGATGCTTTACCGTTACGATTATGAAGCAGAATTGAGTGGAGCATTAAGTCTGGAGAGAATTTTCCAGGATTTACTTTACTGGGAGACAAATTATGATTTTGGAAAAATAAGGACTCCTATTTATCCGAGATTGGAGAGATAACAACTAAAAATACGGATTAACACAGATAATTAAAGGGAGGAAAAGATGGGAAGGAAGGTTATAAGTATAGCAATTTTAGGTCTGATGGTTGTGGTAAAAGCAGAGGCGGTGTTTATTTCTTCACAGGAATCTGCGGGAATAATGCCGCAGATGAATCCACGCACTTTGGTTAATCCTGTATTACCTGGGCCAATATTTCTTGCTGACCAGACTACGGGGATTGAGCCAATGATTGAGATGCATCTTCTGGAGTATCTTTTTGGGGGAGGAACAAAGAAAAGTGATTTGCGAGGAACGGAAATGGAGATTTATACCTGGGAACTTGCACGCTGGGAAGATTATGCCCAGATATTATTAAATCAGGGGAAAAAACCTGAGGAAATTGGTAGGGAATTTGTGCGGATGTTGAGAAGAAGAAGAGAACTTAAACCGATGATTCAGGCATATCATTATTTAGTTATTCCTGAGAGAATTCAGTTGCGGGATTGGGTTAATTTTTCTGATACTATGGAACGAATGGTGAGTATGCTTAAAGGAGAATTTTCTTTCCTACCCGAGGGAGCAAGATTGGAGGAGATTGCCTATAAAGCCACTACACCTATTGGTATCCGTCGGGGCACAGAGTGGGAATTGAATTATAATGTAGATAATTCGAATCAATTCTTGGCATTTGCTGTAATAGAGGAGGCAAGGGATTTCACTAAGTTTGACAAGCTCAGATTTTATGTAAAAGGAGACACAAATAGATTCCGGCTTCGTTTTGACTATTTTGATGATGCAGGGATGCCGATAGGGTTTACGGTTAAAACGAAAGATTTATTAGATAAGAAGTTAGTAGAGAATTTAGTAGTAGATAAGGATAAATACCAGCCTGTAGAGATAGATTTAAAGAGATTAAGGAAAGAATATTCCGAGGTAAACTGGCAGAGGATATGGAGTTTTGGATTTGAGTTAAGTTTAGAGGATTTTCCAGAAGAGGAAAATCCTCCTCCAAAACTAAGTGGTGTTCTTTTCCTGAAGGATGTGAATTTTGTACCGGAGAAAGATGCCTTAGAATTTAGGGAGAAATTGTTTTCTCTGGAACAGATTTATAATTCTGTCTTAGCCATGGGAGCACTGAATCGCG
>JAMWCM010000115.1 GCA_023818355.1 Candidatus Omnitrophota bacterium | reverse complement strand
GAAGGTCTTTTACCTTTAGTATCACCAATTTCTCCTTTTCCCTCTTTTCTAAAATCCATAATTTTTGAACCTGGACAACCTGATAAAGAACGGACATTATGTTTCATCTCTACCTCCTCTTCTAAGGGTATATCTATCTTTTTCTGTTTTAAGAAATCTATAGCCTCTTTAAGGTATTGGTTCTGGTTATGTTCTTTAAGATGCTCTAAATGTGCTTTTATAACATTCTTCCCCTGTTTTACAATATTTTCCATAACTTTTCTTTCGTCATAAGGTCCTGCTTCCCTTTCCTCAATGGTAATTGCTTCCTGTGGACAATGGCCAATGCAGGCACCTAAGCCATCGCAAAATAAATCGCTCACTAAGCGTGCCTTACCATCAATTATCTGTAATGCTCCTTCAGGACAATTAGGTATACAGAGGCCACAACCATTACATTTATCCTCATCTATCTTAATGATTTTTCTCTTTGCCATAATTAATCACCTCCATTCCATAGATAAAACTTTTCTAATACATTTTACTATAAATAATGATACCCTAAAAGTATCAATTTGTCAAGAAATTTCTGCACTAATCTAACCCTTCAAATCACCATGCTCTCTGGGAATCCATGTCTTGTCTTTTTCAATGATATGTATTACCTCATACCCCGATTCTCTTAAGGCAAATCCTACAAATCTCCGGTGGCACCTAAAGGCAAACCTTTCAGCACAAAAAATTGCGGTTCTTTTATGATGGGCTAAATCTATCAATTTCTGCAGTCCTTTTTTGAATTCCTCAGTTTTAACATAATTTTCATATCCTCCACTTCTATAACCTCCCAATTCTTCACCTAAATAGAAGTAATCAATATTTTCTTTCTTTAGAAATTTCTCCAAATTCTCTCTTTTGAAATGTGCAAATTTTGAAGTAGGAAACCTACGGATATCTACAACCAACTCAATCCCATAATATCTCAATAATTCTATAAATTCAGAAAGAGAACGGTCTGATGTCCCTAAGGTATAAAAGGTCATTTGTCTATCAATTCTTTAAAGCATAAAGCATCCGCAAACATATAGACATTATTGAACATCATATAGGTTATGAGTTCTGAGCTTTGCATTACAAGTTTTTTAAGCACACTTAAATCTTGGTCTGAATATTTGTAATTGTACCCCTTTAATCCGTGAAGCCGATAATATCTTACCTCTCCATACACCGATTCTGACTGAAAGGGGTCAACACAATGAACCAAGTTCAATTCCCTGCATAAATTCAAAATCGTATCTCTATCCCAATTTCCTCTTGGCTCCCAACAAAATATATAATCTCTTCTTTTTATTCTTCTAAAGAAACTCTTTAAGTTTTTGATATTCTCTTTATCCGCTTTAAAGGAAGCTGGACATTGAAAAACGATAATCTTTGATTTAAGGATTTGCGCAATCCTGTCGGTCTGGTCCCAGGCAGAAAATACCTCATCGGTGGGCTTGAAGAACCCATAGTTTTTTTCATTTTTGATTTTTAATTTCAATCTTTTGTAGGTAGGGGAGGTAGGAAGATGGGTGATCAATTGCCAAGATTTAAGAGTATATTCAAAATCCTGTGGTGCTTGGTTTCTCCATCTTTCTGCAGTTTTTTCTTCAGGCAATTGATAGAAAGTTTGTTGAATCTCTACGACTTTAAACTTCTTAAAATAATTTTCTTTTGCAGTAGGAAATCCACAGCAACCAATCTTTACCATATCTTCTCTGAGGGAAAACCTAAATCTTTTATAATAATTTCCCCGCAGTATTCTGGTCCCCTGTTTTTAAGCATCCCTATTTTCTTAGCAAAGAAAGTTATGGTTTTGTCTGCCTTTATACAACTGCCAAAGATTTCTCCCGTATTTGCATTCAATCCTGAGGGAATATCAATAGAAACAATATATGCCCCCGATAAATTTATGGAATCAATAATCTCTTTAAAAAATCCGGTTATTTCCCCTTTAAGCCCTATTCCAAAAATGGCATCTACGATTAAAGTATATTCTTTAAATTTTATTTTATCAAGGTTTTCTTCATTAACCTCTAAGACCTTCAGTCCCAAATTAAAAAGGATATCTAAATTTACTCTCGCCTCATTTTTTATTTCTTCAATCTTCCCTAAGAGAAAAACATCCGGTTTTATTCCTCGGCACAACAGTTGCCTTGCACAAACAAATCCATCTCCTCCGTTATTCCCTTTACCGCAGAAAATAGCAATTTTTTTTTCTTTCAATTTAATTATCTCCTCAGCCACAGAGCGTCCGGCATTTTCCATAATGACTAATGTAGAGATACCTAAATCCCTGCTTGCTTTTTTATCAATCAATTTTGCTTCTCTCACTTCTATTGCCTTTATCATCTAAGTATAATTTTTAAAAAATTCTTTTGTCAAATTGAAAACTACTTTCCCCAAGAGAAACAAGGCAATTAAATTAGGGATTGCCATCAAGCCATTTAAGGTATCAGCAAGATTCCAGATAATCTCTAACTTCCCCATAGCCCCTATTAAAATAGGGGGGAGCCAGAGCAGTCTATAAATATTTCTTGCCTTAGGACCAAAAAGATAGGCAGAGCAGGTCTCCCCATAAAAGCCCCAGGCTAATATGGTATCGTAGGCAGTTAAAACCATAGAAAAAACCACTAAGGAAAAACCAAACACTTTCCCAAAAACATTCTGAAATGCAAGCATAGTGAGAATTGCTCCTGTGGAACCAGTTTTCCAAACATCGGTAACCAAAATTGCTAAAGCGGTAGCCGAACAGATTACAATTGTATCAATAAAAACTTCAAAGATTCCATAAAATCCCTGTCTTACCGGATGGTCTGTTTTTGCTGTGGCATGGGCAATGGGGGCAGAACCTAAACCGGCTTCATTACTAAAGACACCCCGTGCCATTCCCCATCTTACTGCCTGCTTAACCCCTGCTCCCAAAAACCCTCCGGATGCAGCAAGGGGGGTAAAGGCTCCTTTAAAAATCAGTCCAAAAACCTGGGGAAGATGAGAGAAATTTAAAAGAATAATTACCATCGCTCCTAAGAAATAAAGAATGCACATAAAAGGAACACAAAAAATTGCCACCTGGGCAATCCTCTTTAATCCACCAATGGTTACCAAACCCACACTCAGAATGAGGAGGAGTCCTGTAAAAAAACGGGAAATCCCAAACTCGCTTAAACCAATAGCCACAGAATTTGCCTGGGTCATATTGCCAATTCCAAAGGCGGCTAATGCCCCTAAGAGGGCAAAAGTTATGGCTAAGAAATTAAATTTTTTACCCAAACCCCTTCTTATATAAACCATTGGTCCACCTAAGAGAGGTCCTCGAATCTGTCTTATCCTATATTTTATTCCCAAAACAACTTCAGCATATTTCGTTGCCATACCCAAAAATCCGGAAATCCACATCCAGAAGATTGCTCCCGGTCCTCCTAAGGAAACAGCGGTGGCAACCCCGGCAATATTTCCTACTCCCACTGTTCCCGCTAGGGCAACACTTACCGCCTGCAAAGGAGTAATGTCTCCTTCAAGTTCATTTTTTCTCTTCCTAAACACCTCTTTTAACATCCGTTTAAATTTTTTAAACTGAATAAACCCCGTACCAATGGAATAATACAGCCCTATACCGATAAGTAAGAAAAGTAAAAAAGGGCCCCAGATAATCCTGTTTATTTTTGAATTCAGTTCAATGAGTAAATCCATCATCTTCTTAAAGGAGAAAAAAGATTAAACAATTCTTCCGACCAGCGGCGATAATCTCTCAATTTAAAAGCCTTGGTGGAATCTGGGAACTTTGCCATCGCTAAATCCTCAACTCCGCAGAGAGGTTCTTTACAATTTAAACAATCTCCCGCACAATTGTAAAGCACCTCAAACTGCTTACCTTTTCTTATGTATAGAGGGATATCTATCCCTTCGCAATTCTTTGAACTCATAAATTCCCGATTTAGTCCCAGAATTTTATTATCTCTTAATTCATACTCCATACACAGGGAAAAAGTGATTTTCTTTTTATCACAGAATTCTCTTAAAAATGTAAATATTCTTCTGCGGTAATCTATCTTAGCATTTAAATAGCCAATTTTTTCTTTATAAAGAGAAATATATTCTTCATAAATTTTAAAACCAAAATATTT
>JAMWCM010000114.1 GCA_023818355.1 Candidatus Omnitrophota bacterium | reverse complement strand
TTCTTGGAATATAAGGAGACCAATTGCCTCTGTACTCTCCGCTATGAGTAGCCCAATTCCCCCTTTGTTTAAAGCTCCAAACCGTTGTTTGTTCTTCTCTGAATTCCTTCGGTTGCAGTCTTTTTATCTTTTTAGAAACGGATAATGAACTAACATTAACTCCTTGTGATTTTGTAATAAGCCTCTCAATGTAGCTAAATGTAACCCCATACTTCTGACCTATTTCTAAATCGGGTGTTCCTCTTGCCTTTTCTTGCAAGATCGCTTCTTGGAGTTCTCTTTCAGTTTTGAAATTTGCTTTTTGATTAGACATTGTATCTTCTTTCTACTAAGCCACCATTTCTCCTCATTCGTTTTTAGACGAAATGTATATTGATTACTAACTTATAATCTATCAAAATAATTAAAATTATTCAAGAATATTCAAAATAAAAAAGGACAGCACCACTACTAAGAGAGTGTCTGTCCATAATTTAATGGAGCCGAGGGGATTTGAACCCCTGACCCACAGACTGCCAGCCTGTTGCTCTCCCAGCTGAGCTACGGCCCCAGCAAATGAATTTCGGATTAAAGTTTTTATAAGAATACCAAAAATATTCTTCCTTGTCAATACAATTGACAAATGCCTCGGAGAATGTTATTATATTTACGATGAAAAATTTTTTCAGAAGGTTTCAGAGTTTTTTAAATCTCTTTTACCTGATTTTTGCTATTTTAACCATTCCTCTTAATGCGGAACAGAAGAAATTTCTTGTTCTTCCCATTAAAGGAGTAATTGACCTCGGTCTTTCCGGGTTTGTTAAACGGGTAGTAAAGGAGGCAAAAAAAGAAAATGTTTCTTCGGTAATTGTGGAAATTGATACCTTTGGAGGAAGGGTAGACGCAGCCGGGGAAATCGTCAGAGCCTTAGAAGAATTAAAACCCATTCCCACGAGGGCACTTATTTCGGGTGAAGCCTGGTCTGCAGGAGCACTTATTTCCTTAGCCTGTGAGGAAATCTACATTACCCCTGGCTCAAGTATTGGTTCTGCAGAACCCCGAGCAGTTGGAATAGGAGAAGAGGAAGTAAAGGATGAAAAAACCATCTCCGCATTAAGGGCAAAATTTAAAGCCACTGCTGAGGCAAATCAACACAATCCCAAACTGGCGGAAGCTTTTGTGGATAAAGATATAGAACTAAAACTGGTAAAAATAGAAAAAGAGAAATTTATTCTTACTCCCGAAGAAGTGGAAGAGAAAATAAAGGAATGGGGAGAGGAAAAGGTAAAAATAATTAAAACCATTACCGAAAAAGGGAAACTCCTTAATCTCACTGCAGAGGAAGCAAAAGAACTGGGACTGGTAAAAGAGATTGTCAGTCAGCGTGAGGAACTGCTTAAGCTTTTAAACCTAAAAGAAGATAAACTGATTGAACCAAAACCAACCTGGTCAGAGAATCTGGTGCGTTTTCTTACCCATCCCCTTGTCAGTTCCTTACTCTTAACCTTAGGTTTCTTAGGGATTATTTTTGAAATAAAAATACCCGGATGGGGAATAGCTGGAACCTTAGGAATAATTTCTTTAGCACTATTTTTCTGGGGGCATTACCTTGTAGGTCTGGCAAACTGGACAGAAATAATACTTTTTATTCTTGCGCTTATCTTAATTTTCTTAGAGCTCTTTGTCATCCCGGGATTTGGGATTGCTGGAATTTCAGGAGGAGTGCTTCTTTTAATCAGTATCTTTTTAGCCTTGGTTAAACATCCCTTACATATTCCCCGTATGGAACTTTTGCAGGCATTTCAGGTGGTTGTTTATTCATTTTTTGCCACCTTAGTTATTATAATTGTCTCTATAAATTTTCTTCCCCGCAGTGAAGTCTGGAAGAAAATTATCTTGAAGCAGAAAGAAGCCCGTGAAGAAGGCTATGTGACAATTGATTTGACGCCGGAGAATTTAATCGGTAAAATAGGTAAAACCATAACCCCTTTAAGGCCGGCGGGGAAGGCAAATTTCTCCGGAAAAATCCTTGATGTATTGAGTGAGGGAGAGTTTATAGATAAAGATAGAGAAATAAAAATAGTGAATATTGAAGGGAATAAAATAATTGTCAAATTAGAGAAAAATGCCTGAATGGTTACGGGTTTTAACTTTAATTCTTTTGGGATATGTGCTTTTAGCCATTGAGATTTTAATCATCCCCGGCTTTGGAATATTAGGGATAAGTGGAATTGTCTCTTTAATTCTTGCTTCCTATTTTGCCTATACAAAACTAAGTCTCTGGTTGGGTCTGATTGTTTCTCTGGGAAGTGTTCTCCTTATTATTTTATCTTGGAAACTCTTTCCCAAAAGCGGATTCTGGAAAAAACTCCGTCTTGAAGAACAGGAAACCAAAGAAGCAGGTTTTAAATCCTTTAAAGGAGATTTAAGCGAATTGATAAATAAAGAAGGGAGGACCCTTTCTCATTTGCGTCCTGTGGGAATATGTCTAATTGACGGAAAAAGAATGGAGGCGATTTCTGAAGGAGGAATTTTCATTGAGCAGGATAAACCCATTATGGTTGTAAAGGTGGAAGGCAACCGAATAGTGGTAAGAGAGATGGCTAGATAGTTAAATTCTCTATTTAACCAATAACCAAAAACGGAGGTGAAAGATGCCGGTATTTATTATTGCTATAGTTATTATCGCTACACTTTTCCTCTTCGGTTATTTTATCCCGGTGAGACTCTGGATAGCTGCCGTTGCTGCTGGAGTAAAAATCTCTATTTTCAGTCTCATCGGAATGCGTCTGCGCAATGTTGACCCACGCATCATTGTTCCTGGTTTAATTATGCTCCATAAAGCGGGACTCTCCGTAAAACTTGATGGCTTAGAGGCACATTACTTAGCAGGAGGGGATGTAATCCGGGTAGTGAAAGCTTTAATCTCCGCTGACAAAGCAAACTTGGATCTAAAATTTGAACGTGCCTGTGCCATTGACCTTGCAGGCCGTGATGTCTTAGATGCGGTAAAAACTTCTGTAAATCCTAAGGTAATTGATGCTCCCAAGGAGGGAGTTCTGGCAGCGGTGGCTAAAGATGGAATTGAACTGAAAGCAAAAGCAAGGGTAACGGTGCGTGCCAATATTGACCGCTTGGTAGGAGGAGCAACGGAAGAAACCATTATTGCCCGGGTAGGAGAAGGAATTGTTACCACCATCGGTTCTGCAGAGAGTTATAAAAATGTTTTGGAAAATCCTGATTTAATCTCCAAAACTGTCCTGGCAAAAGGCTTAGACTCAGGAACTGCCTTTGAGATTCTCTCCATTGATATTGCGGATGTAGATGTAGGAAAAAATATTGGTGCACAACTTCAGGCAGACCAGGCGGAGGCAGATTTAAAGGTTGCCCGCGCACGCGCGGAAACTCGCCGGGCATTGGCAGTAGCTCAGGAACAGGAAATGAAGGCACGTGTCCAGGAAATGCGGGCAAAGGTAGTGGAGGCAGAGGCAGAAATTCCTAAGGCAATTGCCTATGCCTTCAGAGAAGGAAAATTGGGAGTAATGGATTATTACTCACTTAAAAATATTCAGGCGGATACGGAAATGCGTGAGCGCATTGGTAAGTCTCCGGAGGAAAAGAAGAAGGAAAAAGAGTAAACAAGGATGGAAAACTTAATCTTATTAATCTTTATTCTGATTGTTTTCTTTCTCCAATCATTAGGACAAATCCTGGAGCGCCGTAAAAGAGCTTCACAGAAAGAAAAAACTTCGGAAGAAACTCCCTTAGAAGAAATCTTTGAAACCATAGAAATACCCTATCCTGCTGAGATGAAAGTTCCTGTGGAGGTGAGCTCTGAGAAAACAGAAGAAATTGCGGAGAAAGCGGTTGAGGAAACCCAGGAAATAAAAGAAGAAAAGACCGAGGAAGCAAAACCTGAACAAGATGAGATAATCTCTTCTGATGAATGGGAAACCGCAATTATTTACTCCACCATCTTAGGAACACCCAAAGCTCTTCAATTTCGCCGAGGTGCTGGAACAGGCATACAGGCCGGTCTCAAAAACCGGTGACCGTAAGGTCGTGAGGGTTCAACTCCCTCCCTCGGCACCATAGTGCAGGGTTGACCCCAAAGACCCTTCCTTCTGAGGAATACCCGAAAGGCTGTTTTTCAAATATCCTACTCGCTTAAAGATTACTACAATAACAACGGCTCGTCAAT
>JAMWCM010000113.1 GCA_023818355.1 Candidatus Omnitrophota bacterium | reverse complement strand
CTAAGTATCTTCATCTTTTAGATATTACTCACTACCTTCTTTTCCATACCTTGCTTATTAATTTTTTATATTTTTCTCCTTTGGGAATTAAATTAATCTTCCTCCTCTTCTCATCTAAAATTTCTATCCCAATATATAAATATTCATCAGGTAAAAGCTTCTCCATCCTATCCGCCCATTCAATCACCAAAACCCCCCTTTTATCTCTATACTCCTCCCAGCCCAGAGATTCTATCTCCCTCGGGTCCTTTAGACGATAGAGGTCAAAATGATAAAGATTCAAAGAAGAAGGATATTCACGGATTAAAACAAAAGAAGGGCTATTAATTAACGAAGAAGGTATTCCTAACCCTTGAGCAATCCCTTTAACCAAAACCGTCTTTCCCGAACCCAGCTCTCCTACCAGGGCAAGGATATCCCCGGCTTTTAAATTTTTACCCAAGCGTTCCCCTAATTTCTGTGTATCCCGCTCACTCTCGGTAATAATTGTCTTCATCAGAAGTGTCTGAATCCTTGGGGTTCTATCGCCTTAAAATCTCCTTTTTTACTGTACAACCACATTTTCTCCCCTTCAATGATTTTCCCGATAAAACTTATGGGAAAATTTATTCTCTTTTTCTCTGCGGAAATTCTCCCGGCTTCTTTCTCCGTCAGGGTAAATAAGAGTTCAAAATCCTCACCCTCATGCAATGCCTGTTCAAAACTCGCTTTTGGTGAGAGGGGGATTTCTTCTTTAAATATAATCGCTCCTTTTTTATTCTCTTTGAGGATATGGAAAAGGTCAGAACTTAAACCATCGGAGAGATCAATCATCGCGTTTATTTTAAAATTATTAATTAAAAATCTTGCCTCTTTTATACGGGGAACAAACCGCAAATGCTTCTTTGATTTATAACTATTACCCAGACTTCCGGTTACGGCAATCACATCGTTCAGTTTTGCCCCCTTTCTATAAACGACTTTCCCCTTCTCCACCTCCCCCACAAGAAAGACATCAATAATTAATCTTTCTGCCCTATTGGTATCTCCTCCAACAATTTTTACTTTAAAGATATCTGCCAGTCCATTTATTCCCTGGTAAATTTTTCTTATAAAATTAAAAGAAGTTTTCTCAGGAACTCCTATAGAGACCAGAGCATAGAGTGGTCTGCCTCCCATACTGGCGATATCCGAGAGTGAACACCCCAATGCTTTCCAGCCGATTTCATAGGGGGTTGCTTCTTTTATTTTAAAATGAATATCCTCAATAAGCATATCCGTGGTAAATAGTAAATATTTTTTCTTAGTATAACTTACTACAGCGGCATCCTCCCCAATTCCTCTAAGCACTCTCCTATCAAGCTTACTTATTTTTTTAAAATAATCAATAAGTCCAAACTCTCCAATCTCCTTTAAACTTAATCCCTTATCCATTTTTCAATTTTCTTAGAGTTCTTATATACGGTGGTTTAAATATCCCTTTTTCGGTAACAATGGCCGTAATCAGTCTTCCCGGTGTAATATCAAAACCAGGGTAATATGCCTTAACTCCCGAGGGAGCAATGCGTCTTCCCATTATATAAAGTAATTCTTCAGAAGGCCTTTCCTCTATAGGGATTTCTTCTCCAGTTTTAAGTTTAAAATCAAAACTGGATAAGGGACAGAAAACATAGAAAGGAATTTTATGATAATGGGCAAGGACTGCTAAGTTATAGGTTCCGATCTTGTTAGCAGTATCTCCATTAGCCACTGTCCTATCCGAACCTACAAAGATTTTATTTACTTTACCTTGGGAAATTACTACACCGGCCATATTATCACAGATTAAGGTGAAGGGGATTTTATTCTGTTTTAATTCCCAGGCAGTCAATCTTGCCCCCTGCAAAAATGGCCTAGTCTCACAGACAAAAACCTCCATCCTCTTCCCTTTTTCTTTTGCATAATGGATTGCTCCTAAGGCTGTCCCATATCCCACGGTGGCTAACCTCCCGGTATTGCAATAGGTAAGGATTCGGTCTCCATCCCTAATTAATTTATTTCCCCAAAAAGCGATTTTCTGAGAAGATTTTCTCTCCTCGGCCATAATCTCCTTTGCCTCGGCAAGAATTAATCTCTTCAACTTAGATACCGATTTATCCTTATTCTCTTCTACCAGATTTCTCATCCTTTCCAGAACCCAGAAAAGATTTACCGCTGTGGGTCGGGCAGTGGCTAAATAGGAAAGCACTCTCCCGAGGTCTTTCTTGAAAGAAGGGTGGGTTTTGGCAGGGGAATCTTTTATCCCTAAATAGACACCAAATCCTGCCGCTACCCCAATGGCGGGGGCTCCCCTTATTTTCAAACTGTAGATTGCCTTCCAGATTGAAGAAACATCCGCACAATCAAGATAGACAAAGCGGAGAGGAAGTTCTGTCTGGTCAATAAGTTTAAGTTTATTTTTTTCCCACCTAAGGGTAGAAATCATTTCTAACAAAAATAATATAACATAAAATTTATCTCCTTACCAAATCCAATATTTTTAAAGCTAAACTCTTTTTTAAATAAATCGCTTTATGGGGACAGAACTCAAAACAGCAGAGGCATTTTACACAGAGCTTATGGTTAATTTTAGTTACGCCATTCTCAATGGTGATTGCCTCTACCGGACAACCCTTTACACAGACTCCACATTTCCGACATGTCCTATTATTCACCTCCGGATAATTATTCATAAAATGAGTAGCAAAATTTAATACTCCCCTGGGAAGTATATTTAAGACGGTTTGGTGGGGAAGTTGAAAATCTTCTATAAAAACTGATCCCCAAGGCTCTCCCATTACCTCTATCTTCTCCAAATCCATCTCTCCCAAGTTCCTGCGGTAGGCCTCAGAAATAATAGGCACATCCCCGGGATTAAGCCCAATAATTCTGGCTAAGATTGAATCCAGGGCAACCGCATCGGTACTCGCAAGGAGCAAGCCAGTATTGCGCAAACTCCCTGCAGCCGGACCCTCACCTTCCATAGAGACCACACCATCAATGATTATTAAATCTGGTTTTCTTAAACTGAATACATCTACCAGCACCTTGCTGAATTCCCTAGGACGGGGAAATTTCCAATGGAGTTCGGTTTTATAAATACCCGGAACCAAACCAAAGGAATTTTTTATTCCACCGGTAATTACCGTAAGTGAATGGGTTTTAAATTTGGGAAGGGAAACAAAACAGTCACATTCAAAAACTATCTCTATCAGGGGACAATTATTAACTTTTCTAATTTTATCAAATTTAATCAGCGCTATTCCCAATTCCTTAGAGATTTTCTCCATCCCCGTTTTTGCATAAACATCCTCTATACTTATCCCCCCTCCGGGGCTATCCCCGATAACTACCTTTGCCCCCATATCCTTTATTCTTTTTGCCACTTCTTTTACAATCACCGGATGGGTGGTAACTCCCTCTTCAGGAGAGGTTGCGGATAAGAGATTGGGTTTAAGAAAAACCTTAGCCTTGGGTTTTATAAATTTTTCTATTCCCCCTAAAAGAGAAAAAATCCTTTCTAATGTTTGTGAAACACTTATGGGAGAATAATCAGCACATTTAAGTATCGCCACCTGAGTTTTCATTTCCACCAGAAGACTCTGTAAAGAAACAAAGAGTATAAAATCAAACTATTATGAAGCATATGAATAAAGATAGAAGGTATAAGTGATTGACTCTTTTCATAAACATAGACGAGCAGTAAACCCAGAACAAAGATGGGTAAAAATCCGATAATATTCATATGGAGCCAGGCAAAGAAAAAGGAAACTAAAAACATTGCCTTTAGCGGATTTAATCTATTTCTTAAAGGGGGATAACAAAACCCACGGAAGAAAATTTCTTCAACTATTGGACCAAAAATAGCAATGAATAAAAATGAGAGAAAAACCAAGATTTTTGGCTGAGGTTGAAAGAAAAAGAATAAAAGGGGAGAGGGTTCTGGCTTATATTTTAAAAATACAGTAAAAGAAAAGGATAAAAATACGGCAAGAAATAATAAGGGGATTATCCCCAAGTAGTGATAAAAAGCAAATAAGAGATTATTTATAAAATTTTTAAATCTCAATCCCAATTGTGCAAGGGAAGAGAAATATTTTTTAACCACAAAGTAAATAATTACTCCCAGGGAAAAGAGATCAATAAGAAAAGCTCGGAGGATAAATTGCCAGAATAAATGGGTGGGGTTAAACTCAAATATCCCCCAAAATATTGGCTCACCCACTTTCAGAATGTTTACAAAGAAAAAGATAATAATCAATACCCGCAGAATATC
>JAMWCM010000112.1 GCA_023818355.1 Candidatus Omnitrophota bacterium | reverse complement strand
AGAAAGAGCTGGAAGATAAAGAGGAAATTATGCAGATTTATCTTAAGGCAATAGAGAGTCTTTTAGGTGAGATTTTAAACCCCGGCATCCCCTTTCAGGCGGATGAGGAAGATACTTACCAGTGTCAATCCTGTTCCTTTGCCTACATCTGCCGCTAAAATTCATTTTTTATTTGTAAATTTCCATTTTATTTGTTATACTTAAAGAAACTGAGGGTTATTTGCGATGATTATTTCTGAACCCAAACCCTGGGAAGAGATCGTTTCCCATCTTAAAAAAGGTGAGAAAATTTTTATTGTCGGTTGTGGAGAGTGTTCTACAACTTGTAAAACGGGAGGAGAGAGGGAAGTTTTAGAGGTTAAGCAGAAATTAGAAAAAGAAGGCTATCAAATTACAGGTTTTGTCATTCCCAAGGCCCCCTGTGTTTCCGCACAGATAAAACTGGAATTGAGCAAGAATAAAAAGGCAATTTCTGAGGCGGATTCCATATTAGTTATGGCTTGCGGTTTGGGAGGACAGTCCGTAAAGATAAATGACCGTCAGCAAAAACCGCTCCATATAGCCACAAATACTCTCTTTATGGGAGGAGTGGATTCTACGGGTTTAGGATTTTTTGAATACTGTTCTGCTTGTGGAAACTGTGTCTTGGAATTGACCGCAGGGATTTGTCCCATCACCCGCTGTGCAAAAGGGTTATTGAATGGACCATGCGGAGGCCAGAATAAAGGGAAATGTGAAGTTGATAAAGAGAAAGATTGTGCCTGGGTTCTTATCTATGAAGAACTCAAAAAGCAAGGAGAGCTTGATCTATTGAAAGAGATAAAGCCACCGCGGGATTATACAAAGAAAATTCATCCCCAAGCCTTGATATTAAAATAAATTCAAAAATCAAAGTGCAAAAATCAAAATTACAATGCAAAATGCAAAATTTTTAAATTTTGATATGTCATTTTGATATTTGATTTTGAGGAGCAAAGCGACCAGAGATGGATAAAAAAAAGATAGAGAAGGCAATGCGGGATATACTGGAAGCAATCGGTGAAGACCCCTATAGAAAAGACCTAAAAGGGACTCCCCGCCGGGTAGCGGAGATGTACGCAGAAATTTTTTCTGGGATTAAACATGACCCTACAAGGGAATTGGAGGTTGTTTTAGACCAAAAACATGAAGAGATAATCTTGTTGAAGGGTATTCCCCTTTATTCAGTTTGTGAACACCATCTCCTTCCATTTTTCGGGAGAGTGCACATCGCCTATATTCCCAAGGAGGGAAGGGTTACAGGTTTGAGTAAATTGGTAAGGGTGATTGAAATTCTTTCCAAACGGCTGCAGGTTCAGGAAAGGTTAACAACACAGATTGCCGAGATTATTATGGAGAAACTTAAGCCCTTAGGAGTAATGGTGATTGTGGAAGCGGAGCACCTCTGCCTTTCTATGCGGGGGATAAAAAAGCCAGGGATACTTACCGTTACCTCTGCGGTAAGGGGGATCTTTAAAGAAAATGAAAAGACCCGTTCGGAAACATTGATGCTTATAAAAGGGGAGAGGGAATAAAGTCTTGCTTATGGAGAAGAAGAGGATTTTAATCGTGGATGACGAGAAGAATATGTGTGAGGCACTCTTTGATGTGCTGGAACAGGAAGGATTTTCGGTAAGCACTGCCTTAGATAAGGAAGAGGCTTTAAGACTGGCGAAGAATATTGAGTTTGACCTTTTACTCTTGGATGTGCGTTTAAAAGGAACCCAGGGAACAGAATTGATTTCTGCCTTTAAGGAGATAAGACCAGAGATGGCGGTAATTATCATCACCGGGTATCCCAGTTTGGACTCTGCTATTGAAGGGGCACGTTTAGGGATCTCTGACTATCTCCTTAAACCCATAAGTATGGAAAGCCTCAAAGCCTCCATTCAGAATGCCCTTATCCGTAAAGAGAAAGAGGAGCAGAGAGAACAACTGGTTAAGAAATTAGAGGAGGCGGGGAGAAGGATTTCCCAGCTGGAAGCAACCCTGGGGCAGGCTACAAAGTTAGCTTCCTTAGGAAAAATTGGGCCGGCGATGTTCCATGAGGTAAAGAACATCTTGAGTATAATCAATGTTTCCGCTTACTATCTGAAAAAAAATATAGAGGCAAAAGACCCAAAGGTAAAAAAACACCTGGAGATTGTGGAAAAGGAAATAGAGCACGCACACCAGATTATTATGGGACTTTTAGACCTCTCCCGTGGGCTTCCCGAGAAACTCGTTCCCTGTGATATAAATCAATTAATTGAGGAAACCATTTCTCTCTTAAACCATGAATTGGAATTAAAAGGGATAAAGATTGTAAAAGATTATGGGAGTGAAATCCCTTTACTTTTCCTTGAGCCTAATGAATTAAAACAGGTTTTTATCAACATTATGCTCAATGCTCAGGATGCCATGTCCAGAGGAGGGGAACTCCGGATAGTCACAGAGAAAGAGAATGGTTTTCTTTCTCTAAGATTCAGCGATACAGGATGCGGGATAAAAAGAGCTGACTTAGAGAAAATCTTTACTCCCTTTTTTACCACCAAGAAAGAATCGGGAGGGATGGGACTGGGATTGGTGGTGAGTCAGGAGATTGTGAAGAAATATGGGGGGATTATTAGCGTAGAAAGTGAAGAGAATAAGGGTTCAACCTTTACTATTAGACTTCCCCTGGGTAAAGCGGTAGAGATTTTAAAAGAAAAAAAGGGAAAGGAGGGATAGTTGGAAAGAGAGTATTCTTCTCCGGCAAAGATTTTAGTGGTTGATGATGACCCTTTGGTCCTGGAGACAATGAAGGACCTCCTGGAGACGGAAGGATTTCAGCCTCTTCTGTCCTCTCGTGCAGATGAGGGTTTGGAAATTATCAAGAGAGAAGTCCCGGAGCTGGTAATTACTGATATAAAAATGCCCGGAACAAGCGGTCTGGAATTCATCCGCTTGATTAGGAAAATCTCCGCTGAACTCCCGGTGATTATCATTACCGGATTTGCTTCTCTGGAAAGCGCTATTGAGGCTATCCATACAGGGGCATACGATTATATTATTAAACCTTTTGAGGTGGAGAAAATTATTGCCATTATTCATCGGGCAATAAAAGAAAGGAGATTGAAAGAAAAAAATAAAGCCTTACTCCACGACCTTCAGGAAACTACCCGGGAATTGAATAAGCGTCTGGAGCAATTTTCCCATTTAGATAAGATGAGTAAAATTATCTGTTCCGATTTTGAACTGGAGGAATTTTTATACGACCTTTTAAATTCCACCACCTTGGCGGTAAATGCTAAAATTGGTTCCTTAATGCTTTGGGATGATAAGGAAGAATATTTGTTAATGAAGGCAGTAAAGGGATGGAATCAAGCCCTTGGGGAAACACTGAGAATTAAGAAAGGCGAAGGCATCCCCGGTTTGGCGGTAGAGAAGGCAAGAATTATTTCCCATGAAGATATGGAGAGAGAGGGGTTTAACCTGGGAAAGATTGACCGGGAGATTTACCAATCCCCCCATTTCATCAGCATTCCTATTTATGGTAAGAACCGCGTCTGGGGAGTGCTCAATCTCAGTGGCTGGGAGGAAAAGATTTCTTTTACGGAAGTAGATCTGCGTCTTTTGAGTATCCTTGTTTCTCAAGCCTGGGTAGCCTTAGAAAATAGCAAACTCCATGGAGAACTCCAGAATTCTTATCTCCATACTCTCCAGGTATTAGCCAGTGCCATTGAAGCTAAATGTAGATATACGCGTGGACATTCTGAACGGGTTACCCGATACGCTGTCAAGTTTGCCCAGAAGTTAAAACTTTCGGAAAAGGAAATAAAGAAAATAGAGTTTGCCTGCGGAGTCCATGATATTGGTAAAATAAACATCTCGGAAACCATTCTCAATAAGCCTGCCTCACTTGACCCGGAAGAATGGATGATTATGCGTGAACATCCCAATAAAGGAGTGGAGATCCTTGTACCCTTAGGGATATTAAAGGAACTCATTCCCCTGGTAAAATACCATCATGAACATTTTGATGGCAAGGGTTACCCCGAAGGACTGATGGGGAAAGCAATTCCCTGGGAAGCAAGAATCATCAGCCTTATGGATGCCTATGACGCCATGACCTCCACCCGCCCCTACAGAATGAAGATGGATAAGGAAACTGCTCTCCGAGAAATAGAAAAATGCCTCGGGAAACAGTTTGACCCGGAATTGGGAGAGATTTTTCTTGCGCATCATCCTGCCCTGGGGGTTGTGGAAGAGTAACTTTTTTTCCAGAGAATAGATACAA
>JAMWCM010000111.1 GCA_023818355.1 Candidatus Omnitrophota bacterium | reverse complement strand
CCAGTCCAGTCTCTTCCCTTGCTTCCCGTATCACCGCCTCTTCAAGACTCTCCCCATAATCTACAAAACCGCCGGGAAGCGCCCAGCCAAAAGGAGGATTCTTTCTCTTAATCAAGAGAATCCCTCCTTCTATTTCAATAATTACATCTACGGTTACTAAGGGACTACTTTTTACTTTTCTCTCTATATTCTCCAGGGTCTCCTTAACAACGCGAAAAAAAATTTCATAGGCTTCTTTTTCGTATAAACAGAAAATTATTCTTTCCAGGGTTGAGCTTCCCTGATTAATATGCTTATAGACTGCCTGAGCCATAATCTTTCCTGCATCCGCATAGGGAAAACCACCTACCCCGCAGCCTAAGGCGGGAAAGGCAATTGATTTTATCTTCAGTTCCTCAGCCACTTTTAAAGCATTTTCACAGGCCAAACGAATTTTCTTTTCATCGGTCTTAAAATCCATACCCATCGTTGCCGTATGGATCACAAACTTCGCCGGTAGTTTTCCGGCAGAAGTGTAAATTGCCTCTCCGATCTTAATCGGACCTTTTTTAACTGCTTCCTCTTCTATTACTTTACCACCCTTTCTCTTAATTGCTCCCGCCACCCCTCCACCCATAATCAGTTTATTATTGGCTGCGTTTACAAGCGCATCAACTTTTATCTCCGTAATATCTCCTTGAATTACCTCAATTTCGCAATTTTTTATCCTCATCTCTGCTAAACAAATCTATACCAATCCCATCTTTTTCAGGGCTTCTTCACCGCTCATCCTTCCTCCGGTAACATCCTCAGGAAGATAGAGCATCACCCCTCCTTTTACCGGCCTAACCACAAGCTTTCCCTCTTTAGCTAACTGCGTAGTCACTTTCACCGGGTCATCCCCAGGAAAATATTTCCTGAACGCTTCATTGAAACCTGAATAGACAGAATGGATTCCCCGATAACCCGGCCGACGCAGAGTCACAATCGCCTTTTTGATAAACTCCTCGTATCCTAACTTCTCTCCCATTTCTCCCTCCGTGTTATAACTAATTATTAAATATTTTAACATAATTCTCTCTCAGAACAAAGAAAAAACTATTTGATAAAAAGGATAGGGTCGGTCCTATAATTTAGAAATATTTTCTCACCATTTCTCTAACTATCCGAGCGATGCAAAGACAAGCTGTGAGACCGGGGGATTCAATTCCAATAAGATTTATAAGCCCCGGAAGGCCAAAATCAAATTCATCATTGATAATAAAATCACGGAAATCTTCCCTTGGACCTTGGAGTCTTGGCCTTATACCGGATATATCGGGGGAAAGGTCTTCTTGTTCAATAAATGGTAAAAATTCCCTTACGCTTTCATAAAAAATCTTCTTTTTGGATTCATCAACATTATAACCAATTCTATCCACATATTCATCATCCGGTCCCAAACGCAGACCACCTCCTAAATCCAGAGTGGCATGTATTCCTAAACCTGCTCTCTCTTTTTTAGGAACGGGATATATAAGCCTGTTAATAAATCTTGCTTTGTTATTATGGACGCGAAAATAATCACCCTTACAGTATTTCAATTTGTACTCATCTCTTATTATACCGGCCATCTCTGCTATCTTATCAGAATTAAGACCGGCAGAGTTTACCACTATCCTACTTAAGAAATTAAACTCCTCACCTCTCCCATTTCTTACTCTAAGAATGAAATCTTCCCCTTTTTTTTCGATGGAGACCAATTCTATATTATAGACAATATTACCTCCTTGCATATTAAATTGCTCGGAAAGATTTTTCATTAAACTGTGGGTATCAATTATTCCGGTTGAGCCAGAATAAATAGCAAGTTTTGCTCTAATATTGGGCTCTAAATTTTTTATTTCATTATTAGCAATTAACCTTAAATCTTCTACTCCATTATTTAATCCCTGCTGAAAAAGCTGATAAAGGCCACTTTCTTCCTCGGAAGAGTTTGCCACAATAAATTTCCCTATTTTTTTATGAGGGATATTATACTTAAGACAAAAATCATAGAGTAAAATTTTCCCTTCCCGACAGGTCTTTGCTTTCAAGGAATCCTGAGGATAATAAATTCCAGAATGGATTACCTCTGAATTGCGGGAACTCGTTTCCTGACCAAAAGAAAAATTTTTCTCAATAATAAAAATATCTCTATATTTTTTGGATAGTTCATAACCTACCGCAAGTCCCACCACCCCTGCTCCAATAATGGTAATGTTTATTCTTTCCACAAAATAACCGAGACAATAAGGCTTATGCTTTCAAAATCTTCTTTGCCTGTGCATCGCCGATTTCGGTGAGGAAAGGAATCCCGGTTTCTTTCTCTGTCTCACGGTTTGCAGAAGAGATATCCTCACGGGAGATGGCTTTAACCGAAAATTTCCTTGCTCCAGCAAGAAGTTGCTGTAAACCCGCGGATAGTTTATCCGCTAATGTCCAGACCGCAATTGCTCCATAGGGAATATTTTTCATCTCCTCCTTTCCCACTTTCTTTTGCACATCATAATAACCGGCGAAAATCTCTTCTGCGGTTTGTCCAAACTCTGTAACTGAGGCAGGTAATTTCTCCCAATTTCCTTTTACTTTATCCTTTCTTTCTGGATGGAGTACACCTTCAATATTTGAGCCTAAAAATCCCGGAATCATCAGTGCCCGCCCCATACAAACAAGCTTTGTATAAGGTGCTCCTAAAGCAAGTGCTTTAAAAATATGGTCCTCCCGGGCAAATCCTCCAGCAAAAGCCATATCTACCGGCTTTTTCCCTTTCTTAGCGAGAATATGCGCATACTCATAGGCTTTGGAATGGAGAAAAATAGAAGGAACCCCCCAAGTTTCCATCATATTCCAGGGAGACATTCCCGTTCCTCCACCAGCACCATCAATAGTTAACAAATCAAGTTTTGCCTCGGTAGCAAACTTGATTGCCATAGCCAAAGCCTCCATTCCGTAAGCACCGGTCTTTAAGGAAATTTTTTTATAACCAATCTTACGCAGATATTTCACCTGCTTCATAAAATTCTCCTGAACCTTTTGCCAGCTGGAAAGGCAGGTATAGCCCAACCTACTGTGCCGTGCAAATGACTTTATTGCTCCATGCTCAAATGCTTCCTGAACTTCGGGTAACTCGGGATTGGGGTCCACCACATAACCGCGTTTCTTTAAAAAGAGTGCATAATCTAAACTGGTTACCTGAATTTCTCCTCCGATATCCTTAGCACCCTGACCCCACTTTAACTCAATCACCACGCTATCACCATACTTGTCAATTACATACTCGGCAACTCCGTTCCTTGTATCCTCCACATTCATCTGTACCAAAATTGCCCCATAACCATCAAAATAGCGCAGATAAGTCTGGATACGTCTATCCAATTCCGGTGCCTTAACAATTCTTCCATTTTTTATCTCCGCCTCCCGGTCAATCCCCACCACATTCTCTCCTACTACAATGGGAAAACCTACCAATGCTGCTCCGATAGCAAAAGATTCCCAATATTTTGCCGCCACAAAAGTGGAACCCAAAGCACCGGTCATCAGCGGAACCCTTACCTTTGTCTTTACTATCTTTCCAAATTCGGTCTCCAAACTTACATTGGGGAAAATACAATCATCCTCAGAATTAGATAAACCCTTAGCTAAACCATCTGCCCCGTAAAGATAACCATTGATGCGTAAAGAATTGTAACAGACCCCGAGATGAAAAGTATTAGCACTTCCGGCAGTAACCAATCCAAAATCTCGGGGATAAAGCATCTTTCTCCCCCGTAGAGAAGAGAGCCAAGTTTCGCATTTTCCCATACAGTCTACTCTACACAAGGTGCATAAACCAGACTCAGCAGGGTTTCCCCGATTCACTGTTCCCAGAACATCGTTTGACTTCTGCCACTGCATAATCTCATCCTCCTTTCTGTTGAGTTGTTAAACAATATTTATCTAAATTTTTAACTTGAAAATTTAAATAAAAAAAGCGTCCTTTTTAGGACGCCTTTGTCCTTTTAGGGAAAAATTATAGCAAAAACAATTCAGGTGTCAAGTTTTTTCTACTTTTTGTATTGTAAAGCTAAGATATCATCTTTTTTGCAAAATAGAAATTTCACCGTTTGGATATTCCGTAAAATGGCTGATATTGAATCCAAAATACTTTCTTTTTCTGTTCAGGGCGTAGTGAGCAAATGGTCTTGGGGGTTCAAATCCCCCCTTCCGCAGAGGGAATTAAATTGCCCGGGGATGATAAATATGAAGACAAAAACAAAAGGTATTAAAGGGTTTATTTCTGTTTACTGATTTCCAGTCCAATTACCATATTCAGTTTAGCGGTATCG
>JAMWCM010000013.1 GCA_023818355.1 Candidatus Omnitrophota bacterium | reverse complement strand
TCTCATCCGCAATATCTACCACCTGAGTCTCCAACAATGGAGGAAGTTCTGGTTCTAAATCTAAGAGGCTTATCCCCGCATAACTTAAGGGTATACCGGAGACATGTAAATTATCTCTATTTATATTCCCGGCATAATCAAACCGCGTGGTGTGCTTTAATATCCCTTCTCTTACTTCCCAGGTAAGATTGAGCCCTTTAAAATCAGGGTAACGTTCTTCTAAGTAGTCAACCACCCTTAATCCCTGAAGATTGTGGTCAAATCCTCCGTGTTCCTTCATTAAAATATGCAGGATTTCTTCTCCCGAGTGGCCGAAAGGAGTGTGTCCCAAATCGTGGGCAAGAGCAATTGCTTCTACCAGGTCTTCATTCAGTCTCAGTGCCCGGGCAAGGGAACGGGCTATCTGGGCTACCTCTAAGGTATGGGTTAATCGGGTGCGATAGTGGTCTCCTTCGTGATTTACAAAAACTTGGGTTTTATACTCCAGACGCCGAAAGGCAGTGGAATGAATTATCCGGTCGCGGTCACGCTGGTAAATCCCTCTATAGGGATGCTCTTCTTCCGGATATCTGCGTAACCGACTCATTCTGCTCTGCATGGCATAAGAAGCCAGTATCCGCTCTTCCTGATTAAGAAAAGATTCTATGTTTGCCATAGAGTTTTAATATCTTATTCAATTCCTGACTTTCTAAGATGGTAAATTTCATCTCCTTGGCTATAAGCTGGGCATCCTCATCAATGCCATCTAAGGGGAGGATAAATTTTCTTCCTTTCTTAAGCTTCAATCTTTCACAATGGGTTTCTATATCTTCCATGGCATTTCTGTTGAGAGGTCCTCTCTTCACAACAAAACACCATAATTTATTCTGTGTTTTTGCGGTTACAATAGAAAGATGGGAAGAGGGGGAGTTTGTTTCTATATACTCAAAACTGGGCAATTTTATTTTGCGCGAACCCCAATATACTATCTCATTCCCAAATGAGGTAAAGAGTTCCCGGAGGTGTTCCACAATGCTCTTCTCCCGGCTTTTCAGGAAAGATTCCAATCTCTTCTGTAAAGAATGTTTAAAATATTCTTTTTTGGTCTCTATCTCTAAATCCAAAGAAGACATCTTAGGTTCGTAAACATCCCTTAGCCACAATTTGAATAAACTATCATTTAAATAATAAAAGACGCCATTCTTGTACACATAACCTAACTCTACCATTGTGTTTAAATGGTTTAAGAACTCTCTCTCAGATTTGGTATACAAATATTCCTTGATTTTTTTTACCTTTGAACAATTATGTGCCAGAGAGAGGAGTATAGAGATATGCGATAGAGGTGAACGATTGGTAGGCAATTCTCTCAGCCGGTGGGTAAAAAGTTGATTTAAAATACCTGCGGAATCAAATAGGAGTTTGGTCAACGCTGAAATAATAATATTATCAGTCACAAAACCTGACTTCTTTTCTAAGGCAGTAGACCTTATTTCTTCAGAAACGATGTTGAGATAAAGGGGGTGTCCATCGGTAATTTCAGAAATAAAATTTCTATAATATTCACTGCATTTTACAGGATTTAACCTTTTTTCCAGAAATGCGTTGCTTGTTTTTATGTCAAAAGGCTCTAAGGTAATAATTTCAAAATTACCAAAGAGGAGGGTTAATTCCCTGGAGAGAATTTTCTGAGCCTGGGTTAAGGAAGAACTTGAGATTATATACATTACATCCTTAGAAACCATTATCTTCTTCGCCAGTTCACTAAAGGGATTACCAAAAAGAGGCATTCTCTGCATTCTCTGAAACTCTTCAATAATTACGATTACGGGTAAACCTATCTCTTTGGACAATGCCTGGGGAAGATTTAACATAATGGAATAAGCACTATCCAACTGGCTATTTTTAAGATAACTCAGACACCGTTTTATTTCCAGAAAAGTATTGGGGATTAGACCCTTTGCTTCTTCAAGAAGTTCCTCTAAATTCTGTGTAGGAGTAATTTTCTTACATTGTTTGATTAAATTAAAAATTGCTATGGAAATAAATCTATTAACTAGGTGTTCAAAGGGAAGCTCATGAGTTACTTCTAAATAAATAGGTAAAACTTTTAGTTTTTTTTCTTGCATCTGGGAAAGAAATTGCAAAAGGAGAGAGGTTTTACCTATAGTTTCTTGACCCAAAAGAGCGATATTCTGACGGTATCCTGCTTCTAAGCCATAAGCTCTTTTTAGAAGAAGACTGAGCTGTTCTCCACGGTCGTAAAAATTATCTCCGGTAACTGGATCGGTAAACATATTTGGTATAAATTTACATACAACTACTGCAGGATTTTGCGGAGCAACTTGAGCATTTACTCAATGAAGAAACATCCGCTCCAGGTTTATTGAGCGAGAATTTTGAAATAATTTTATTAATATTTTTACTTCTGCAGTGAGGACAGAATAATTCTTTTAAGAGTTCTTTATCTCTTATTAACTCTTCAAATCCCTTACCACAATTTTTACATTCAAATTCATATATAGGCATCAGGGCAAGAAATATAAAGGGTTCTGGGGGATGTGTCCCTTGCGAATCTCAAAGTGCACAATATCATTTTTTGCTTCGGCGATTAACTCCCCCTGCTGAACCTCCTGTCCAGGCTTAACCAGGATTGCTGAAATATTTCCGTATATACTATATAGCTGTTCATCGTGTTCAATGATGAGCATTTTTCCCCATCCTTTTATTTTTTCAGAAGAGAAAATGACCTTTCCCTTTTTTACGGCTAAAATATGTAAATTCTCCCGAGGAAGAATATCTATACCCCGATTAACTGTCCCATCCGCTTTTTTTGTTCCAAAAGAAGAGATAATCTCCCCTTTAATTGGCCAGATAAATCCTTTATCTTCCAACTTCCTTCTGGTTGGAGACTCCGGGGAACAAGGAACAAAAATCAGTTGTCCTTCAGAAATCATTGTGGCATCTTTTAAATGATTGGCTTCATTAATCTTTTCCAATTCCACATTGTATAGCTTTGCTATCCTCCAAAGGGTTTCTCCTTTTTTAACTTTATGGTAAACTCCTTCCCTTTTAACTGGTCTCTTCTCAGGATAAGAATAGCCAATATCTGGACTCCTGGGGGCAGTTGCACATCCCCAAAGCAAAACGCAAAATGCAAAATGCAAAATTATAGTCCCAAATCTAAAATTTCCTAAATCGTTTTTGATTTTTAAAATGTAATTTTGATTTTTGATTTTTAATTTTTGCATTTTAAAAAGCGGGTGAGCGGAATTGAACCGCCATATACAGCTTGGGAAGCTGTCATTCTGCCGTTGAATTACACCCGCATATTTTTTATTTTATTAAAAATTTGCGGCATTTGTCTACTAATTTTATTGAACAGAACTTACTGCACATAGAGCAGACATCTTTAATTTTCTGTCTATCACGAAAATAGTAAGCCCTGGCTTTCTCAGGGTCAAAAGAAAGTTCAAACTGTTCCTCCCAGTTCCTTTTCTTTCTTGCCCGGGAAACTTGCTCATCCCTTATGTAAGCATGTTTATTACCTCTTGCTAGATCACCGGCATGGGCAGCAATTTTAAAGGCAATCAGTCCTTCTTTAACATCCTCTACTGTAGGTAAGCGAAGATGTTCTGCAGGAGTAACATAACATAAAAAGTCAGCTCCACAGTAGGCAGCATAGGCAGCGCCAATTGCTCCCGCGATATGGTCGTAACCCAAAGCTATATCGGTAACCAGAGGACCTAAGACATAAAAAGGAGCTCCCTGACAGATTTTCTTCTCGGCTAAGACATTTGTCTCTATCTGGTCTAATGCCATATGCCCTGGTCCTTCTATAATTACCTGCACTCCCTTAGAGTGCGCTCTCTGGGTAAGTTCTCCTAAGAGAATTAACTCCTCTATCTGTGCACGGTCTGTAGCATCAAGCACCGACCCCGGACGGAGGGAATCCCCCAGGCTCAAGGTTACCTCATACTCCTTAGCAATCTCCAGGATTTTATCAAAGTATTCATAGAGGGGATTTTCTTTATTTTTAGCCAGCATCCAGTTCAGTAAAATTGCCCCCCCTCTACTTACCATATCCATTACTCTTTTCTGCCGGGAAAAAACCTCTAAGGTTTTTCTATTTAAACCACAATGGATGGTAAAAAAATCAACCCCTTCTCTTGCCTGTTCCTCTATTGTTTGTAATATATCCCGGGGAGTTATAGAGGAAAAATTTCCTTTTTCTTCCATTGCCTTTACTGCCACTTCATAAATGGGAACCGTTCCCACCGGAACAGGCGATTGTTCCAAAATTGCTTTTCTAATTTCTTTTAAATTTTTTCCGGTGGAAAGGTCCATTACGGTATCTGCTCCGTATTTAATGGATACAGATAACTTTTTAAGTTCTTCCTCAATCCCATCCGCTTCCCAAGAACTTCCTAAGTTAACATTTACCTTAACCCGCATCCCCTCTCCAATGGCACAAGGATGATTGATTTTTCTTTTCTTATTAAGGGGGACAACCACCGTCCCTTGCCTTATTTTCTCCTTAAGGGTTTCTAAGGCTACTTTCTCATCTTGGGCAATTTTTTCCAACAGAGAAATTCTCTTTTCAATATCCATAGCTTAATAATTGCTTGAATACTTTAACCCTCTCTACAATATCTTTACTTTTTAATATAGAGCTGATAACTGCCACCGAATCCACTCCGCAGCCAAGAACCTCAGGTAAATTATCAGGGTTTATTCCCCCAATAGCCACCACTGGTAAGCGGCTAATTTTTACTATCTTTTTCAGTCCTTCAATCCCTATGGGCTTTAGTTCGGGTTTAGTAGGACTTTTGAATACAGGTCCTGCACTTATATAATCAATCTCACTCCTTTGCGCCCTCCTTGCTTGTGCTAAATTATGTGTAGAAAGACCGATGATTTTATCCTTACCCAACATATTTCTAGCGAAATCTACAGGTAAGTCCTCTTGTCCAAGATGGACCCCATCGGCTTCTACTATTTTTGCAATGTCCACTCTATCATTTATAATAAAAATTGCCTTATTTTTTCGAACAATTTTTTTTATCTTTTTTCCCAATGCAAACAGATATTTCCCTGGAGAGAACTTTGACCTCAGTTGGAGTATATCTACCCCTCCCCGGAGCAAATCCTCAGCCAGAGAGAGGGGGTCTTTTCTCAAATAAGGTAAATCTATGTCTAAGACCACATAGAGCGCCTGTCTAAATATCCTATTTATGGACATATTTTTCTATTACTTTAAATGCCCTTTTCTCCCAATGGTAAGTCCTAAACCTTAATTTTCTAAACTTTTCTTCCGTTACGGAATTAAATAACTTAGAGAACTCCTCCAGTACCCTTAAGGCTTCTTCTACCCTCTGTATATTAGCTAAAAAAATATCAAGGATATCCTTTTTATCATTTTTAATGGTCAAATTCCTCCCTACATCATATTTTGCATTTCTATAGGAAAGTAATTTTCCTTTTGAGAAAAGAGGCTCCTCGCTTAAGATTTTGTTTACCTGGTGGCGTAATCTCTTGAAAGAAAAAGTAAGATTTTTATCGTTGGACAGAAAACGCAAAATATCCTCACAGACGCGTAAGCCCTCTCTTACGCGATTTATATTGGCATCTAATATCCGCAGTATTTCTCTCTTTCTCATGCTCAACAATCTTTTTTATTATTCCGGTGGTAGAATACCCTTTTAAGAATTTAATAGTCCTTACATCCCCTCCATAAGATTTGACAAATTTATATCCCACTATATCCTCTTTTTTCCAATCCCCCCCTTTTACTAAGACATCCGGTTTTATTTCTCGGATAATTCTTGCTGGAGTCTTTTCCTTGAAAGATAAACAATAATCCACACATTGCAATCCCGCCACCAAAGCCATTCTCTCTCTACAGCGATTAATGGGACGAAAGTTACCCTTTATCGCTTTTACCGAGACATCCCGATTAATTCCCACAATTAAAATATCCCCCAGACCCTTTGCCTTTTCCAGATATTTGAGATGACCATAGTGAAGAATATCAAAACACCCATTGGTAAAAACAATCTTTTTATTCTCTTTTCTTAAAAGAAAAACTATCTTTTTTATCTGGGCAAGCGTCTTTATCTTATTGGCAGTCATTTAGTAAACGCCTCTTCAATCAAATCACAAAGGATGTGCCCGATAGTAATATGGGCTTCCTGGATATGGGCGGTGTGTTCAGAGGGAATGTTTATATTATAGTCACTTACCCGGGCAATCTTTCCTCCCTCTCTACCAGTCAAAGAAACAGTCTTTAGCCCAAGATGTTTTGCTAAGAGCAATGCTTCAAAGACATTATCTGAATTCCCGCTGGTAGAGATACCAAAAGCCACATCCCCCTTTTTGGCTATTGCTTGAAGTTGACGGACAAAAATATCTTTGTAATTATAATCGTTAGCCACCGCAGTAATTGTGGAGGTATTCGTAGTAAGGGAGAGTGCAGAAAGCGCTTTTCTTTCCCGTCTGAACCTACCCACCAACTCCGCAGATAGATGTTGGGCATCCGCCGCACTTCCTCCGTTGCCAAAAAAAATAATTTTACCTCCCCGCTTAAGAGACTGGATCAACAGTTTACCTATGGAGAGGATATTCTCTATTTGTTCTCTAAGTATCCTTTCTTTTATCCTTACAGACTCCTCTAACCAAAAGGATATCTTTTCTTTTTCTTCTTTCATCCTCATTTATCCAAAGAATGTTTTTGCAACTTCATAGAGTTCCATATCCACGGGTTTCAATTCCTCTACTGCCTTTTCCAAAGGGACAGTTGCGATTTTATTTCCCTGAAGACTAACCATTTTCCCAAATTCTTGTTTTAAAATAAGCTCCACTGCCTTTATCCCAAAGCGTGTGCCCAGGACCCTATCAAAAGCAGTAGGGGTTCCTCCTCTCTGCAGATGCCCTAAAACTACTACCCGCGTTTCAAAACCAGTTCTTTCCTCAATTATTTTCCCCAACACCTCCCCTATTCCTCCCAGTCTTACATGGCCAAATTCATCTAACTTTTCTTCATGAGTAACAACCTGTCCTTCTTTAAACCTTGCCCCTTCAGCCACAACTACAATGCTAAAGGTCTTTCCGCGGTTGTGTCTTTTTTTTATCAAAGCACAAACCTCCTCTATATCAATGGGAACCTCAGGGATAAGAATCACATCTGCTCCCCCGGCAATCCCTGCTTCCGTGGCAATCCATCCCGCATGACGACCCATTACTTCTACAACGATAATCCGATGATGACTCTCCGCAGTGGTATGCAATCTATCAATACATTCCGTAGCAATATTTACCGCGGTATCAAAACCAAAGGTGTAATCGGTTGCCGAGAGGTCGTTATCAATGGTCTTCGGTATCCCCACAATCTTCAATCCCTCTTTGGATAATTTATATGCTACCCCCAGAGTATCCTCTCCACCCACGGCTACCAGAGCATTTAACCCCAGATTCTGATAATTTTCCTTTACTTTTTTCACATCCTCCGGTTTCTTATAAGGATTGGTGCGGGATGTTCCCAAGATTGTCCCTCCTTTGGGAAGGATTCCGGAGACAGACTGGAGATCAAGCAGAATCACATCTTTTTCAATCAGCCCCTTCCAACCATTCTTAATCCCGATAACTTCACAGCCCTCGTTAATTGCCTTCCTTACCACTGCCCGAATCACGGGATTTAAACCCGGACAGTCTCCACCTCCCGTTAATATCCCAATACGCATATAAATCCCCCCTTATTTTTTATACTCATAACTTCTGAAAGGAATTTCTGGGGTCTGTTCTCTGGTTGACGCCGGTGGTCTTTCCACAATCTTTACCACATGTATTTTTATATGTATAGATTCTTCAAGACTCAGCATTTCCTGAAGCCTGGTCTTGATGAGCTGCTGAATTTTTTCGGTGGTACCCGGGATATCTGTGCTTGCCCAAAGGTTAACCCGGGCGTTGATCTGAATCCCCTTTTTTGTAGCCACTACATCAGCCTTTAACTCTTTTACCTCCTCAATACCGCGGACAATCTTGTGGATGAAGTCTTCTATGGCATGCAGAGAAACCGTTACCTGTCCATCGGGATTGGTAAAAGCAATTGTCTTCTCTCTCCGTAATTTTCCGATGCTTAATTGCATCCCCAAGAAACTGAAAAGCATCAAAACACACCCGATAATCCCCAGGGAAAGGCGGAGTTTATAACTACTCCCGATGAGCGTAAGCATTCCGGAAATATCTTCTGAAGAAATCAGATTCAGAGAGATGGCAATGATAAATAAACTCAACGCAACAAAAAATAAACCAACAATGAGGATAAGGATTTTCTTAAAAATTCTCATTTTTTCCTCCCGCTTTATTTAGTTTTCTCTACCTTCTGGATTACCACATTTACTTCCGAAGGAACAATCTCCGCCATCTTTTCTAAGGCGGAACGCACATTTTCCTGAACTCCATTTGCCAGTCTGGTAAGATTAGTTCCGTATTCAGCAACGATATATAAGGTAATCACCAATTCATTCTCCTGTTTGAATTCTATAAATACTCCCCGCTGGTATAATTTTTTTGAGAAGACCGCCTTTAAAATATGAAAGATACTTCTCCCCATCCTGGCTACCCCGCTTACCTCCAAGGCAGCAAGGCTGGCGATAGAAGCAATCACTTTATTATTTATCTTTAAAAAACCCTGTTCTCCCCGGTTTTCTTCCTCACGGATATGCCAGAATACCTTCTTTTTCATTCTCCCTCCAGTCCTAACAATTTATTAACAAAATCGGTGGAGAAATTTCCTTCTATAAATTCGGGAGTGGAAAAAACTTTCCGGTGAAAAGTAATGGTAGTCTTAATTGGTTCTATGGCAAATTCCTCCAAAGCACGCTGCATAATCTTTATAGCTTCTATACGGGTTTTCCCGTATACAATCAATTTTGCCAGAAGCGGGTCGTAGTTAGGAGGGACAACATACCCGGCATAAATATGACTGTCTATTCTTACCCCTCTTCCTCCGGGTGTGATATAGGTATCAATTCTCCCCGGAGAGGGAAGAAAATTGTTATCCGGGTCTTCGGCATTCACCCGGCATTCTATTGCCCAACCATTTAACTTTAAGTCATCCTGTTTGATGGAGAGTTTCTCTCCGGCTGCCAATTTAATCTGCTCCTTTACGATATCTATACCGGTAACCATCTCGGTTACCGGATGCTCCACCTGCAGGCGAGTATTCATTTCCATAAAATAGAAATTACCTTCTTCGTCCATAAGGAATTCCATTGTCCCCAAATTATTATAGTTTATTGCTTTTGCTCCTTTTACCGCCAACTCACCTAATTTCCTCCGTAATTTCGGGGTTAATGCTGGGGAGGGAGATTCTTCAATGAGTTTCTGGTAACGGCGTTGAATACTGCATTCCCTCTCTCCTAAGTAAATTACCCTTCCATACTTATCCGCTAATATCTGTATTTCAATGTGGCGGGCACGGGGAATATACTTTTCAATATAAACATCCGCTTTCCCAAAAGAGGCTTCCGATTCTGCCTGACAGGTTAAAAGAGCGCTCACCAAACGCACATCGCTATGACATATACGCATTCCTTTCCCGCCACCGCCACCAGCAGATTTTATAATTACCGGATACTTTATCTGCTGGGCGATTTTCAATGCCTCCTCTTTATCCTTGGTTACTCCCGGACTCCCCGGAACCACAGGGATTCCCGCCTTGCGCATTATTTCCTTGGCAGCCAATTTATCACCCATCAGCCGGATGTTCTCAGAACTTGGTCCAATAAAAGTTATCCCACAAGACTGACAGATTTCCGCAAAATGGGCATTTTCTGATAAAAAACCATAACCCGGATGAATTGCCTCCGCATCGGTAATCTCGGCAGCGGAGATAATACTGGGGATATGAAGATAACTTGCCTGGGGATTAGCCGGACCGATACAGATGGATTCGTCAGCAAACTTTGTATGCAAGGAATCAGCATCTATCTCTGAATAAACGGCTACTGTGCGAATCCCCATTTCTTTACAGGCACGAATTATTCTTAGAGCAATCTCTCCACGATTAGCAATCAAAATTTTTGAAAACATCTATAGGACTTCCATCAGAAATAAAGGCTGACCGAATTCTACAGGGTCACCATTATTTACCAGAACCTCAAGAATTTTACCTTTCAATTCCGCCTTAATCTCATTCATCAATTTCATGGCTTCAATAATACAGAGCACCTGTCCTGTTTCTACTATGTCTCCGATCTCCACAAAGGGAGGGGCATCGGGATGGGGAGCACGATAGAATGTCCCAATCATCGGAGATTTAATCTGAAGCGTTCTTGCCTTAACCGGGCTAACCTCTATTGATGGAGAATCATGCCGAGGACCTTCAGCCAAAGATTTTTGCATATTTTCCTTGATAACGAGCGGATTACCACTCTGCAAGGATTCCCTTTTCAAACGAATCTTCTTCCCTTCCTTTTCTATCTCTATCTCAATAAGATTATGTTCATTCATCAGAGCAATCAATTCCTTAATCTCTTCAATTTCCATTTTATCTCCTTTTTAGAATTTAGCCTATTCTGGCTACATATTCTCCCGTTCTTGTATCAACCTTGATTATATCTCCATTCTCAATAAAAAGAGGCACCTGAAGAATATAACCGGTCTCTAAACGCGCAGGTTTATAGGTTGCCTTAGCAGTATCCCCTTTCAGTCCCGGTTCAGTATACTCTACTTTCAATTCTACAAAATTAGGTGGATTTACTGAGATAATTCTATTTTCAAAATAAGCAACGGTCACGGGAGTATTCTCCTTTATAAAATTTACAGTGTTTTTTAAATCTTCCTTAGCGATTGCCTTCTGTTCATAGGTTTCCTCATCCATAAAATAGAAAAGGTCTCCCGAACGATAAAGAAAATTCAGTCTCTTCTCTTCTATAAATGCCTCTTCAAACTTCTCCCCCGCCCTGTAGGTTCTCTCTATCACCGCCTGGGTTCTTAAATTGCGTAACTTTGTGCGCACAAAGGCGCTTCCCTTCCCGGGTTTCACATGTTCATATTCAACAATAGAATATACTTCCCCTTCAATTAAAAGTGTCAATCCGGTTTTGAATTGATTGGTGGTAATCATTTTATTTTTTCAAATATAGCTTCTTCAATTTATGGCTGAGAACATCCGCTCCCCGGAAAGTTACCCTCACCACATCCTCTATACGCATTCCATAATTACCTTTTATATATATCCCGGGTTCAATGGTAAAGACCATATTCTCTCTTAATACAGTTCCACTCCGTTGAGCAATAGAGGGAGATTCATGAACCTCCATACCGATACCATGACCTGTACTATGGAGAAAATACTTTGCCCATGCATATTTTTTAAAACATTTCCGTACTGCACGGTCAATTTCCCCGGCTTTAATCCCCGGTTTAATCAGAGAAATTGCTTTCTCCTCCGCTTCTAATAAGACTTTATAAATATTTTTTTGAGTAAAATTCATTCTATAAGAAAAGACCATTCTTGTCAAGTCACAATTGTAACCCTTTAACTTTGCTCCCCAGTCAATGAGGAGAGGTTCTTTCCCATCCCACTTCTTATCAGTAGGTACAGCGTGGGGACGGGAGGCATTCTCCCCGGAAGCAACAATAATCCCAAAGGATGAACCATCTGCTCCTTCTTCCCGGAGGAGATACTCTAAGAGTCGGGAAATTTTTATCTCTGAAAAGCCCGGTTTCAATTTTGTAAAAAGCGCTTCAAAGGCAAGGATAGAAATTTCTATTGCCCGATTGATTTTTTTTATTTCTTCCTCATCCTTAATTAAACGCATTTCCTCAATAAGATTATCTACAGGAATCAATTTGGTATTTTTGCAGGCTTCCTTTAAGAAACTGTACTGTTGGTAGGTTAAACCGCCGCTTTCAAAGCCCACATATTCAAGGTTTAAACTCAGAAATTTTCGGGAAAGAAACTTTGGCATTTTCTGACTGGTTATTTCTGGCTTAAAGTCTTCTAAGGCAGAAACTTCTTGAATAAAACGGAAATCGGTGACAATTAAATTTGTTTTTCCGGGAATAATCAATAAAAGTGCATCCCCCAAGGAAAATCCGGAAAGATATTCTATGTTTACTGGATTGGTTACAAGAAAAGCATCTAAATTTTTCTTTTCCAAGATACGGTTTATCTTTTTAATTCGTGGGTTCAATTTTTGTGGATTTAAAACAGATTATTTCTGTTCCAAGAGATAAAGGATTGCTTCCAAACCTAAGAGGTAACTATAAAAACCAAAACCGGTAACCTGTCCATCTACTACCGGTGCAATGAGCGATTTATGCCGAAAATCTTCCCGGGCATAAATATTGGAGAGATGAACCTCCACAATGGGAATTTTCACGGCCTCTAGAGCATCTCTTATGGCCACACTGGTATGGGTATACCCGGCAGGATTAATAATTATCCCGGCAAAATTTTTTTCTGCTTTGCCAATAAGCTCCACTATCTCACCTTCATGATTTGTCTGGACAATATCTAATTCCACATTCCTCTCCTTTGCCAGCTGTTTTAAAGCCCGATTGATTTGATTAAGGGTTACTTTCCCATAGATTTCCGGTTCGCGTTTACCCAAAAGGTTGAGATTTGGGCCATGAATAACCAATATTCTGGACATAGCTCCCTCCTTTTAGTGCTCTGCTTCTTCAATAAGCATTATGGGAATTCCTTCCTTGACCGGATACTTAAGTCCGCAGTGCTTACAGACAAGTTTATTCCCCTTCAACTCTACCTCTCCTTTACAGGCAGGACATACAAGCAAGGAAAGAAGTTCCTTAGCGAGCATTATCTTTCACTCCTTTTAAAAGAACCTCTCTGAACATATATACAAACCCACCCAATAAACTCACCGAAATTATCACCCCTAACCAGAGGATGGATATTGCCAGGGCTTTCTCCCTCCCTATGAAATTCCCCAGAAAAAAAACATAGGCACTCTCTCTAATTCCCAATCCATTGAGTGAAGGCAACATACTTACCACAGTAATGAGCGGGAGAGTGAGAAAGAGCAGTAAAAGGGAGATATCTATGGATAGACCTCTGGCAAGGGTAGCCACTACCAAACCCGAGAAAATCTGGGAAATAAAGGAGGTATAAAAGGAAATTAAAATAAGTCTCAGATTATTCCTATATATTTTAATGGCCTTCCAGAAATTCTCCAGTGCTTTTGCCAACTCAGAGAATTTTGTTTTTCCAAAGATTCTCTGCAGATATTTTACAGATAAAGCGTTAGAGAATAAAAAGAGCAAAAGAAAAGCAACCACAATCAAGGATAATAGAGAATTGGTTACCAGCGGAGTTTTTATTTTCTTATCCGCTAAACATAAACTAAGCAGGGCAATGAAGATAAAAGCAAAAATACCGAACAGGCGGTCAATAATAATGGAAGTATATGATTCCATACTTTTCTGGGTATAATGAGCAGTATAATAGGCTTTAACAAAGTCTCCCGCTACCGATGTGGGAAGGAAATTGTTGAAGAAGAACCCAATGAGGCTTAAATGTATCACATTACTTAAGGAAAGAGACAATCCCTGAAATTCCATAATCTTTTTTAGCCTTACAGAAAGAATGACGATAATAAAGAGGAATAAAAATATTGCCCCAAGAAAATAGAAGAGTTTTATCTGTCTAAGGCAGTTGATTAGTTCTGTTAAGTTATTGCGCATAATAAAGATAAGCAGACCAATGAAAAAAAGACTTACTCCTATTCTCAAAATAGACCTCATCCTTAGATATTTTTTCTGAGATAAATTGTCCTTAACTCATAGAGGAGGTTATCCAAAAATCTCTCCTCTTCTTTATCCAGATTATTTTTTGTCTTTTCTTTAATTATTCCCAAGAGGTCAATAAGATATTTTGCCTGATTTAAGTCTATTTCTTTCTTCTGAGTCAAAGGGTTTTCTATCTCTCCCAAGGCAATCATTGCCTCTATCCCCAGACTGCTGAGAAAAATCTTAAAGTCAACCTCCCTCTGAGCCTTATCACCTGAAGAATCCCTTTTTTCTTTTTCTACTTGCTCTTTCCAAGCCTGGTCTATTTTTTTATCCTCTTCCATTATTTAACTATTATCCCCGCATATCCTACTACGGAGGAATAGTCTCCCGAAGTATCCCCACTGGTTTCGTATTTTACCAGTGCTGCAGATTTTGCCCCCAGGGCTTTAACTGCCGAAAGCATAACTATACATGGCGCATACCCACACATACTTATGTTATAGCGGTTAATCCGTTCAAAGAGTAAATCCTCCTTAAGGGAAAGAATTGCCTCCATAGCCAGTTTATCCTTTTTCTCTGCTTCCTCCTGTGGTTCATAATGGGTCATATCTGAGGAGGCGATGAAAAGTAAATTTTCTTTCCAAGAGTTTAAGGAGCTAGCTAATCCCTTCCCTATCTCCTGATATATAGTTAAGTCTGCATCGGTTAAAATTATGGGAACAATGGAAAAATCTTCCTTAAAATACTGGATAAAGGGAAGTTGTACTTCCAGGGAATGCTCATAACGATGTGCAAGATAGTCTTCTTCAAGATAATTTGAACCTTTCAAAATTAACTGAGCCATCTCTTCATCTATCTTAACCTCTCCTAAGGGAGTAAGCCATTTACCTCTGGTCATAATACTGAAACGCACTCCCCTTCCAGTATGATTTGGTCCGATGAGAACTATTTTCTCGGGAATTTTTATACGGCCAAAGATTTCTCCCGCAACCCTACCTGAATAGATATAACCAGCATGGGGAGAAACTATTCCCAGGGCTTTTCCTTGTGGAAGGTTCTTGGGAATTAGTTTATCCAGAAGTTTAATTAGGGAATGTTTTTCTCCCGGGTAGAACTGTCCAGCAACACAGGGATAGCGTATGAAATTCTCTTTCATCGTTTAAATTTTATCATAAAAAAAACTCAGTTTCAATGAGATTAATCAATCTTCCGGCAGTAACTCAATTAAAACATAATTATCCTCTCGGAAATATCTCTGGACAATATCCTGTAAATCTTTTATGGATACAGAATTTATCTTTTTTGCATATTCCTTATAATGGTCAAAACCCAGACCATAGAGTTCATCAAGGGCAGTGATGCGGGAGAAGTTCTCTCTTGTCTGAAGTTCTCTCCTTTGCTCTTCAACTATGTAGGCTTTGGCACGTTCTATCTCCTCGGAATAAAATTTACCCTCCCGGAGATTTTTCACCTCTTCTAAGAGCAATTCTTTTACATTTTCTAAGTTATCCTTATCCGTGGAAGTGAGAAATACAAAATATCCTGTATCTAATCCCGCAATCTGATAGACATCCACAAAATAAACCAGACCCAATTTTTCTCTAATTTTTTCAAACAATCTATTCCCCTGGCCTCCTAAGATTTCTTCCAGCACTCTAAAAGCAGAGTATTGCGGAGAATAGAGAGAAACCGTATGGAAACCGATGGCAACCAATCCCTGTTTTTTGTCTGTTTTTTCCTTAATTATCCGGGGACTACTTAGGGGAGGTTCCGTTTCATTTTTTAAAAAAAGAAAATTTCCCCCCGGTTTCCAAGAAGAAAATTCCTTTTTTATTTTTCTCTCTACCTCTTCCTTTTTAAAATCTCCCCAGATAGAGATTAAGCAGTTTTTGGGATTAATAACTCTCTGGTAAAAATCACGCACTTCCTCTAATTTAAGGTTTTCTATGGTTTCTTTTTCTCCTAAGATATCCATCCCATAGGGATGTCTGAGAAAGAGTCCCTTTTTTACAAGTTTCAGCAGATAGGCAATGGGGTCTTCTTCTCTCTCTTTTATCCGGGCATTAATCTGATTTTTTTCCTTTAAAAATTCTTCTTTGCTAAAATTGGCAAATTTAATTATCTCCGCTAACAAATTAATCCCGGGAAGAGTATTTTTACTGATTATATTTAGGGATAATCCCAAACTGTTATTTCCGCTGAAAGCATTTAAACTCCCTCCGTATTTTTCCACTAAGCGGTTAATCTCTTCCGCAGATTTATACAAAGTACCCCGGGTAAGGAGATGGGCACAGAGATTGGAGACTCCATTGTTTTCCTTTTTCTCAAGACGCAATCCTCCCAAACATACAACCTGGAAACAGGTAAGCGGTAAAGTATGGTCTTCTTTGAGGAGGAGGGTTAATCCATTCTTTAAACTGATTTTTTTTATTTCTTCATTGTATTCTTGGATTTCTTTAGGCTCTGAGATTTTTTCTTGGCTATGGGGAGGGATGAGCGAAACCAAGGTTAAGCTTTCCTCACGCAGATATTTCTTAGCAATGCGTTTTAATTCTCGGGGTTTAACCATTTTAATTTTATTAAGATAGAAAGAATAAAATTCGGGGTTTCTACTAAAAAGTTCACCCAGAGCCAGTTGATGAGCTTGGTCTTCAACCCGCTCATGTTCAAGATAATATTGATGCAGGAGGATATTTTTTGCTTTATCTACTTCTCCAGCAGATGGGGAGAATTTTTTGAGTCTCCTTATCTCCTCCCAAATGGTTTTGATAATTTTTTCTTGGTCTTTATATTCCCCTATTAAGTATATTCCAAATATTCCGCGTTCTCCGGGGGTATGGTTAAAAGAGGAAAGGTTATAGGCAAGATTTTCCCGGATAATTAAACGCTGGTAGAGACGGGAACTTTTCCCTCCTCCCAAGAGGGTGGCTAAGAGGTCAAGGGCATAAAGGTCGTGGTGATTAATCTCTACTCCCGGAAACCCCAGCATTAGATACATTAATTTTGTAGGATAATTCTCTTCGTAAACATAGGGAGAAATGTGTGCGGGTTCAATTACACCTATATGTTGCTTCTCCTTTCCTCTTTCTATTTGGGAAAAAGTTGTTTTTACTTTTTCTAAATCCTCATCAGAGATACCCCCAACAATACTGAGGAGCATATTATTGGGCACATAGTTTACTTTATGATAATTCCTTATTTCTTCTAAGGTTAGTTTTGAGAATAGCTCCTTATAGCCAATTACCGGATATTTATAGGGATGGAGCCGATAGAAATTCTGCCAGAATAAGCGGAAAATTCTTCGCTCCGGTTCATCCTCATTCATCAATATCTCCTTTAAAATTACCTGGCGTTCTCTTAGAAAATCCTCTTCCCTTAAAGCCGGGTTTAATACCGATTCTTTTAAGACCTCCAAGGCTTTTTCAACCTTATCTGCAGGAACCGTGACCACAAAAGAGGTGTATTCATGAGTAGTAAACGCTTTAATCTCTCCTCCCAAAAGTTTTAGATAACGGGCAATTTCTCCGGCGGTATATTTCTCTGTTCCCTTAAAAATAAGGTGTTCCAGAAAGTGGGATATACCTGTCCCCGCATAAGCACCTTCTTTTGCTGAACCAGTTTTAACTAAAAGTTCAAGGCTTACCAAACGATGGTTCGCAATTTGCCTAGCTAAGATGGTCAATCCATTATTTAAGATGAATTTTTTCACCGGATTTTTTTCAGGCCTATGCCGGATTTCCAGAGAAGAGTTACATCCATAGAAGAGAAAGATAACTAATAAAAATTTTATTTTTTTATCCATTTTCTCTCTTTAAGAGAAGTTGCCCGCAGGCGGCCTCTATATCTCTTCCTTTTGACTGCCTGATGGTGGTAATTATCCCTGCGGTTTTCAGTACTTTTTGAAACACGATTGCTCTTTCTATGGACGAGGGTTCAAAATTTATTCCTTTAAAAGGATTATAGATAATCAGGTTCACTTTCCCTTTAAATCCCTTTAACAATTCTCTCAATTCTCTTAAATTTCTTTGGGTGTCATTAACATCCTTTATCAATAGATACTCAAAAGTAACTAGGCGTTTTGTAGAGAGAAAATATTTTTGACAGGCAGAAATTAAGGATTTAAGGGGATATTTCTGGTTTACCGGCATCAACGCGCTACGCAATTTGTCATTGGGAGCATGGAGGGAAACAGACAATTCTACCTGAATATTCTCCTGAGCAAGCCTTAATATTTTATCTGCTAAACCACAGGTAGAAATGGTAATTTTACGGGCTCCGATGTTTAAAGCGTAAGGATGATTGATAATCTTGATTGCCTTGATTAGGTTATCATAGTTATCCAGGGGCTCTCCCATCCCCATAAAGACAACATTGTTAACCCTCTGTTTAAGCAAATTAAGATTCCGTATCATAAATTGTAACTGGTTTACCATTTCTCCCGGTTCAAGGTTACGCACAAATCCTTCCCTTCCGCTGGCACAGAATATACAACCAAATTTACAACCTATTTGCGTAGATAGACAGGCGGTAAAACGGTTGATACTGGGGATAAGCACCGCTTCAATCTTCTGCCCATCAGCCAATTGAAAGAGAAATTTTCGGGTAGCATCAATCTCCGAAACCTTTTCGGCAATCAATCTTATATCCTGGATAACAAAATTCTCCTTAAGTTTTTCCCTTAACTTCAGGGAGAGGTCGGTCATCTCTCCAAAATTGGAAACATCTTTTTTATATATCCAGAGAGCAATCTGTTGAGCATGATAAGGCTTTTCTCCGGAAGATGTGAGAAACTGGGCTATCTCCTCAAGGGTTAAATTTTTTATCTCCTGTTTCATCTTTTAAATTTTGGTATAATATATTATATGAAAAAAATAGCCCTTCCTCAACTAATTCCTCAGAATATCTGTCTAAAATGTGATATCTGTTGCCGTTTCTCTGAGGAGTTCAGTCACTGGGCACCCTATATCCTAAAGGAAGAAATCGCCGATTTTTCTTCGGAGAAAATCTTTCCATTTTTTATAAAATCCTATGGCATAAATTTAAATCTTAAGAAAGAAAAAGATTTATTTATCTGTCCCTTTTTTGACCTCTCTCATCACCGATGTTCTCTCTATCCCTTAAGACCATTTGATTGTCAACTCTATCCCTTTGTTTTATTTTATAACCAGACTTATACGGGGGTTGTTTTAGGCATAGATTTACAATGCCCATATTTAAGAGAGATTGAAAGGGAATATTTACTTAATTTTGCTCTTAAATTAAAAGAGATTTTGGAAGAAACTTCCACCTTAGAGATGATTTATCAAAATCCGGGAATAATTATGTCTCCCCATCCCAATTTTCAGCCCCTGATTTTATGGGATAAACTCAATAAAATAATTTTTGGGAAAAATTTGGGATTAAAAATTATCTCCTTAGAAGACCGGGAAATTTTTAAACAATTTTTTATGAAAAAAAATATTACCTTTAGTTATGCCTTTGAATATCTCTACGCCTGGAAAGATATTGCTTATTTACTCTGGAAGATAATTGATAAAGAACTTCTGGTTTTCTGGAAACAGAAGGATGATTTTTTTCTCCTTTTATCTCCCGGGGATGCTCTCTCCTTACCGGTCTTATCATTTATCAAGAATTTTCTGGGGAAAGAGATAATTATCAAAAACATCGGGGAAGAATATCTGAATTTTTTTAAGAAAAATAACTGGGAATTAAAATCTGAGGGACAAGAATATATTTATGAGTGCGAAAAAATTGCCACCCTTGAAGGAAAGGATTTAAAGTCTCGGCGCTGGCAGAGTAACTATTTTTACAAGCACTGCCTTCCTCGGGTTAGAGAATTAAAAAATGAGGATATTGCGGAATGTCTGGAGTTATATGTAAATTGGGCGGAAGAAAAAAGAAGAAAAAATAGACCCCCATATTACTTTATGCTTATAGAAGATAATTTTTTTGCCCAGCGCCGTTTATTGATAGATTATGTAAAGTTAAATTTAGCAGGGATAGTGATAGAGGTGGAAGGGAAAATTGTGGGATATAGTTTTGGCTATCCCCTAAATGAGGAGGAATTCTGTATCTTTTCGGAAATCACCAATTTGAAATTTAAGGGAATAACTCCCTATATTTTTCAGGAATTCTGCCGGAAACTTAAAAACTATAAGTTTATCAACGCTATGGATGACGCAGGTTTGGAGAATTTAAGAAGGATAAAATGTGCTTATGCTCCTTTGAGGATAAGAAGGTTATATTCCGCGAAATATATTCAAGGGGAGGGTTTTTGCTGAGCAGAAAGAATCTTCTCCAGTTCCTGCCAGGTCTTTGGGCCTACCACTCCATCTACTTTTAGACCCTTAGCAGACTGAAATTTTCTAATTGCCTCCCGGGTCTTTGGTCCAATCTTACCATCAATTTCTCCCTTATAGAAACCAGCAATACTTAGGGCTTCCTGAATCTTTTTGTTTTTAAGAATTTTTTCTTCTTCCGGACTAAGAGAAGGAGAGGGACTAAGTTCAGGGGGAATAATCTTTATGGTCTCCGCTTCTTTCTTCAAAAACTCCTCAGGTTCAATTATTTTAACCTCTTCCTTCTTAGCACAGCCAGAAAAAAATAGTATTAAAGAAAAACAGAGAAAATATTTTTTCTTCATCTTCCCTCCCTTTCGGGTAAAAATTATACTCTCGGGAAAGGAAAAGTCAAGAAAAAAAGGGCCAGACCCTTTTAAAGAGCCTGACCCCAGAGATCTACTTTTAATTAGTTATTAATCTCAGCAGGAACTTCTTGTTTTGTCCCTAACCCGGAAGGGACAACCATCCGCCATACAATCTTGTTCAATCCTATATCCAGAAAATAGCGTGCAGGTTTTAAGATCTTGTCAAGACGGTTTAGACCATCTTGGGTTAAATTTACTTTAGATTTGGGATCTTTTAGGGAGCTTACCAAGTTCTGCAACTTCTTCAGGTCCTCGTCAGAAATAACCTTGGCAGTAATAGTTTTTGATTCTTTATCAAATCCAACCTCAGTAAAGCCATTCTTTTCTAAATCCTTAGCTAGACGGCTTACTACTTTGTCTATAAAGTAGTATTCCTTTTCGCTTCCCTTTAACCCAATCCTGATTTTTTGATTCGCAGTCAAAGAGTTTAGCAAACCTTCAAGCTCCGCGACAATTTCTTTTTCAATTTCTTTTTTTCCTGATAATGATGGTCTCTTAAGTAAATTCAAGAGTTTTCTCAACTTCTCCACAGAAGTATAGCCCTGATAGGTAAGGATTTGAAGTGGAGGTTCCATTTTAGATAAGGAGCTGCGTATTTGCATAATATTTAAATCTTGACGATGATTTTTGATTTCGTCTATCTGCGAGTTAGTTAGGACTATATTAAACGGACCCTGATTTGTTTCTATATTTTCTCGGTTTCCAGCCACAGGAATTTTAAATTCTCCTCCCACAAAGTTAAGCGCATGCGCAGGAATAACCATGATAAATAGCGCCATAACTCCTAAGAAAACCTTTTTCATTTTTCCCTCCTTTCACTTAGTTTAAAAGATTAATGGTTAAATCTATCTTAACTCCCCCCTGCCTTAATTTTGTTTCCTACCCTCCTTTCTTGGCTTAGTTTGGGGAAGGATTTTTCTTCATTAAAAGTATAACACAATTTTGCAATTTTGTCAAGATTTATAATTTTTTTTTAATATTTTTATTATCACCTTCATTCTTAAAATAACGGAGAATGTTTTTCTCTGATTTTGCCTACCGGTGGAAAAAAAGTTACAGCATAAGGAATTTTTCTTTACAGAGCGTTCTGAAAAATTTTCCGTATTTAAGTTTTTTTATATTAAATACTTACGCCTAAGAATTATTTTTATTTTCTTTTCTTCCTCCTTTACTGAGCGTAAAAAATTAACACTTTTTCTTTCCTTTCTTCTTAAAACAAATCAACCTTTAATCCAGTTCTTTTCTTATAAGTATATATCTATAAATAACTTATGAAATGATTCTTTTTCTTATCTCTTTTTGGCATAAGTTTTGCTTTTTAAAGAAAATTGAAAATACCCCGAGGCGCCTTAAAAGATTGCCCGTGGCATTGTGCCCTAATAAAAATGGCGGGTGGCGCCGGGGTGAAAAAATTTTGTAATTTAAAATATTTTGTGGAAATTTAACTTGAAAAAAATAAAAAGAGGGTGTAACCTCCATCTAGCCCATTCCACTAAGTGGTGGAAGTAAAGGGCTAAAATGAATTAACCCTTTAAAAGAAAG
>JAMWCM010000110.1 GCA_023818355.1 Candidatus Omnitrophota bacterium | reverse complement strand
AGTATGAAATTGGAGGTTTTGTTTGATGATTATGATATTGTTCACCCACTTAGATTTGACCCTCAACATAATCGATTTTTCGGCGTTAAAGGTTGGTATAAAAAACATGGCGCAAAACCAGGGGACTATGTGATTATTGAACCAGTTATTGATAGAAAGCGCTACCGCTTTCGTCTGGCAAAAGGCGTACAAGAAAAAAATATTAGAGAAGGTTGGAATAAGTCGGAGAAAAGGAAAGGGTATTTCTGTGGTAGGGAAACCAATACACTATGGTGGGCTTGTATATGCTCCAATTAACGAATTGGGGATAGTACTTCTCTTTGGAATGATATTTGAAGAGATAGGAATAATTGTAGAAGAAATAAAATCGGGTTTTCCAGATGCTACAATTAGAAGATTTAATGGCAGAGGTTGGACAAAAGAATTGGTTGAGTTTGAATATAAGAGTTCCCAGTATAAACAACATAGGCACCCTATTAATGGTTGCGACATAATTGTTTGTTGGGACCACGACTGGCCTGAATCACCCCTTGAGGTAATAGAGTTATCCCATCTGATAAAATTATTACCAAGAGATTTAATAGAGAAAAAGGTAAAATGCAGATAAAACATCAAACTCACAAGAAAAATAGAAAAAAACTAATGGATAGTGCATCACTCCTGTGTGAAGGTTTTATTTTTAATCTTGGTAGATTATGGGAGGAGGTAATTTCTGAAAATTGGGATGGTGCTTTGTATATTTATAATCTAATAGAAGAAGTTTCTCCGCCTTCCATCAAAGAAAAATATTCTGATGAATTAAAAAGACTTCAAATATCAATCAAGGAAAAAAGTTATGAGAATGTTGATAAAATACTCACAAGAATTCTTAAATGGTGAATAATAAACTCTTTAGAATTACAAAACCAGATGGTTCTTTTTTTTACAACCATAAAATCAGATGGGAAAGAGGAAAATTATTGCATCCAATGGATTGGTTAAGGAAAACTAAATGGGTAATAAGGCAGGAAATAATCTGGGACAGAATGATTGCTGGGAATATAAGGGGATGGAGATTTTGGCAGGTAGAGGAAAGAATATACTGGCTCTATAAGCCTAAAGGCAAAAAGCTAATAGGAGAGGAATTAAAGCCAAAGCATGCATTATTAACATCAATATGGCGTTTTCCACCAGAACAAAAAAATCCTCATCCAGCGCCTTTTCCTTTAGCATTACCTATAAGAGCAATTTATTCAATTATGGACGAGAAAAAAGGGGTTGTTCTTGACCCTTATTGTGGAAGTGGGACAACTTTAGTAGCAGCAAAAATATTAGGACATGGTTTTATAGGGATAGAGATTTCTAAAGAATATGTTAAATTTGCTGAAGACAGGCTAGAAAACTGCAAGAAAGAATTGAGATTTGCTGAAGAAGAGATGACTAAACATATTGTAATGAAAACTTTTAAAGAGAGAAAAGAAAAAGGTGAATTTACCGGAAGATATGCTCCTAAAGAAAAAAGGACAAAAATTTTTGATGAACAAAAAGAATTATTTTTATCAGTTTAACCGAGTTGAATAAAGGGGGTGGAAAATGGAGGTCAATTTAAATAAAAAAACAGGTATAGGGCTTTTAATTATGGGTTTAATTGTAGGAGTAGTTTGTGGGATGGTAATTACTACCCGTTTTAATTTCAATCCTCCTACCCAGGCAATTTCTACTGAGGAGATTAATAACCTCGCTCTTACCTTAGAGAATGCTTTTGTGAAAGTAGCTGAAGAGGTAGGACCAGCAGTGGTAAGTATTAGTACCGAAACTACGGAAGTTGTCGGTGGAAGGGAATTTTTCTTCAGTCCCTTTGGCGATGATTTCTTTGATGAGTTCTTTAAAGAATTTTTTGGTGAGATTCCCCGCCGAAAATTTAAACGGATGGGGATTGGTTCAGGAGTAATTGTGCATAAAGATGGCTATATTCTTACCAATCAGCATGTGATTGAAAGTGCACAGAAGATTGTGGTAACCTTACCGGACGGAAGGGAATTTAAAGGTGAAGTTAAAGGAGTAGATACACGGGGAGACCTGGCAGTAATCAAAATCAATGCTCACAACCTTCCTGTGGCAAAGTTGGGAAATTCTGATGAGGTAAAAATTGGACAATGGTCAATTGCCATTGGTAACCCTTTTGGTTTTGCTATTAATAACCCTAAGCCTACGCTCACGGTGGGAGTAATCAGTGCCTTAAATCGCACCCTTCCCCGCACCAGCCGACGCGACCGTCTCTATACTGGCTTAATCCAGACCGATGCAGCGATTAATCCAGGAAATAGTGGAGGACCCCTCGTGAATATAAAAGGAGAGGTAATTGGAATCAATGTAGCTATCTTTACCACCAGTGGAGGATACCAGGGGGTAGGTTTTGCCATTCCCATAAATACGGCAAAAGCGGTTTTGCAGAATTTGATTGAAGGCAAAAAGGTTGCCTATGGCTGGCTGGGAATAAATATCCAGGATATTGATGAGAAAATAATGGACTACTTTGGACTTTCGGATAAAGAGGGAGTAATTGTAGCCGAAGTTTTAGCCGATACCCCGGCAGAAAAAGCCGGGCTTAAAGAGGGAGATATTATTAAAACCTATGAGGGAGAAAAGGTTAAAGATACCAATGATTTAATGTTAAAAGTAGGCTATACTCCGGTAGGGAAAAAAGTAAAATTGGGGATAATTAGAGATAAAAGAGAACTGGATATTGAAGTGGTGGTGGGAGAAAGACCTGAGGAAGTAACTCTGGCGAAGGAAAAAACTGCTCCGGTCTGGAGAGGAATGGTGGTGGAGAATCTCACTCCTGAGGAAGCTAAGAAGAGAGGTCTGGATAAATCCCACGGAGTAATTATTGTTAAGATTGAAGAAAACAGCCCGGCAGAAGAAGCTGGCCTTTCTGAAGGAGATGTAATTGTATCCATAAATAATATTCCTATTAAAAATCTTGAAGATTATCAAAAATTGACCAGCTCAATAAAAGGGGACTGCTTACTGCGCACACAGCGAGGATTTGTGGTTTTAAAAGAGAAGGTGGAGTAATTATACAAAGAAAATCCACCCCAGGGGTGGAGGTAATTTTAGTGAAACAAATATACATTGTATAAATGTTTCATTAAGAAAGAAGCAGTCGCGGGTTTAGGAGCAATGGTGGTGCTTAATGACCAGAATTTAAAGGAGGCAGAAAAGAAAGAATTTATTGGATTGATAAAGGAGAACGTAATCAAAGATGAGTTAATCAGAAGAATCTTTGAGGAAACTCAGGGCCGTGTTTTTGTCTATAACTCTGGGCCAGGTAATGAGGTGGGGCTTCATGCAATTTTAGATATTATTTCTAAGCTCTCCTTTAATTTTTCCCAGGCAGGTTATTTTGGCTTAATCTTAGGCAATACCGGTATGGCTTTAAGTTCATCCTTGGGAATTATTTCCTTTATGGGATTTATCCAAGGAACAAGTTTTACCTTGGCAGAATTTCTCTCTCATACAAGAAGCAATTCTTAAATTAATTGCTTAGCGATATACCTCTCTGCGATGCCTTACCCGATAGATGACTACCTGTTTATTTTCATCATCTATTTCATAAAGGACGCGATAGTCGCCCACCTCCAACCGATAACGGTTCTCTGTGCCCACAAGTTTTTTGGTTTTAAGAGTGCGAGGATTAGTTTCTAAATTAAGGATAGCAGCAATAATGCGGTTACGATGGGATTTTTCTAAGGAGGCAATTTCTTTCTCGGCAGATTTCTTGATGTCGATGTGATACATTTAGTCAGTAGTTTTTAGTTCACGCAAAAATTCACGAAAAGCACGCTGGCGTTCTTTCTTCCTTCGCTCAAAATCCAAATGGTCTTTAAGTTCTTCTAATAATTCCACAATAGCTTGATAATCCTTAGGAGAAAGAACTACCGCCTCTCTTTTTTGATTTTTGACAATAAATGACGGTGATAATTTTGGAATAGTTAAAGTCTTCATTGCACCTCCTTTTTAAATACAGCTATAACCGGTCTTTTTCCTAAAATTTTATATCATACTTCTTCTGCTGCGTCAATCTTTTTTTTGAATTTCATACTTTAGTTTCCACAGATTTTCTGAATTGAGATTTTAAAAATTAGTCGTAGTAGAATTGTGGAGAGTGTGGAGCCCCGATTTATCGGGGTCCCAGCGAAGCGGCACTATCCACAATTTTTTGTTTTCAGCGACGAGAAAATGAGTTTAAGAATAGAAAAAAGAAGTTGATAAAGTAATTTTTTTCTGTTACAGAGTAGCTAGAATGTTATATTAACTGTGCAGCTAGAATGTTACATGCTATACCGCTCTTTATATCTGAATTGTTGGACAAACTGGTCTTTA
>JAMWCM010000012.1 GCA_023818355.1 Candidatus Omnitrophota bacterium | reverse complement strand
ATATGAGCTTGACCATAGAGAAAGAGAAATCAATCTGGTCAATACCCTTGCCCGGAGAAAGGAAAAGTATCATGAGAAGATAAGAGAAAAAATTTCCCAGGCTGAAGAAAGCGGTTTTTCTCAGCAAGGGGCAGCCAGTATCCATGATATAGAGAAAACTATTCCTAAGGAATGGAGCAATTTATTGGTTTATGACCGCTATCGTAAAGGATGTCTATTGGAATATTTTCTTAAGCAGAATATTTCCCTGAGGGAATTCTTGAGTGGAGGTTATGAAGAAAGAGAAGAGATTATAGATAACTATGTTCTGCAATCCGTTAACGAAGCGAAAGATTCCCTCAGCATAAATTTCTTAAAAAGAATTTTATTAGATGGATTTCCTTTTGAAGTAAAAAAGAAGATAGTTCTGGAATCAGGGAAGAGAAGAATAAATTTCCAATATTTAATTACTAACTATTCAACGGAAACCTGGGAAGGAAAGTTGGGGATAGAGTTCAATTTTTCCCTCTGGGATAATCTCCTTTCTATTTCGGGAGAAAAAAAAGGAATTGACCATCTCTTAATCAACGATTCCTGGTTTGCTATAGAAATAGAGATTAACTGGAATAAGCAGGTAGATATCTGGCATTATCCGGTAGAGACAGTCTATGATACCGAGACTGGCTTTGAGAAAAATTATCAAGGGTTGGGAATTTTTTTCCTTAGCGAAATAATCTCTGAACCACATAAGGAATGGGAAATATCGGGAAGTTTTGAGATAAAAAAATAAAACATAGATGAGAAAGATAAAGAAAAAAATCGTGGTGAGAAATAAACAGGGCTTACATGCTCGTCCAGCAGCACTTTTTGTCCAGGTAGCCAACAAGTTTGATGCCAACATTGTAGTGCGTAAAGGGACATTGTCTGCCAATGGTAAATCAATTATGGGAATCCTTATGCTGGAGGTAGGCCCGGGGACAGAAATATTGATTGAGGCGGAAGGGGAGGATGCGGGAGAAGCCATTGTTGCCTTAGAGAAGATAGTCTTAGAAGAAGAACCAGAGCTGATTAGGTGAAGTATGGGAAACGAAATAAACAGAGAAGAGATAACTTTGAAGGGAATTCCTGCTTCTCCAGGGATAGCCATGGGTCCTGCTTTTCTTATTGAAACCGAAGAACCCGCAGTCCACCGTAGACAGATTTCTGATGAGGAGATCCCTAACGAAATATCCCGGTTTGAGGATGCTCTAATCCAGACGAGGAAAGAGATTTTGGAAATCCAGAAGAAGATTTCTGAAGAAATGAGCTCTGAACATGCCGAGATATTCAATGCCCATCTCCTTGTTCTGGAAGATAAGATGTTCCTGGAGGAGGTAATCTCTCGTTTGAGAAAGGAGAAATTTACTGTGGAATACATCCTGGTGGATGTGATTAAGAAATATATAAAAGTATTTTCCAGGATGGATGATGAGTATTTAAAAGAGAGAATCAGTGATATAGATGATGTGGGGAAGAGAATCTTACGCCATCTTATTGGACAACAGCGCCAGGATTTAACAAAATTAAAAGAAAAAGTGATTGTGGTTGCCTATAACCTATCTCCATCGGATACTGCGTTGATGCATAAAGAAAGTGTTTTAGGTTTTGTTACGGATATCGGAGGACGAACCTCACATACCGCAATTATGGCAAAATCTCTGGAGATTCCCGCGGTGGTGGGTTTAGAGAAGGTGAGTCGCTGGGTTAAAAATGGAGACTATCTCATTGTCAATGGTAACGAAGGAATAGTAATTATCAATCCCCGGGAGGAAACGCTTAAGAAATACCAGGAGGAATTATTAAGATTTGAGGAATTTACACGTAGATTGGAAGGTTTAAGAGACCTTCCCGCCGAGACCCTTGATGGTTATCGGGTTAAGATAGTTGCCAATATTGAATCTCCTCAGGAAATTCCTTCGGTGCTTGCTCATGGTGCCTTTGGGATTGGTCTCTACAGAACTGAATATTTTTATATGAATAGAAAAGATTTACCTTCGGAAGAAGAACAATATGCGGCTTATCGCCGGGTAGCCATTCAGATGGCACCCCATTCCGTAACCATCAGAACCCTAGATCTGGGAGGAGATAAGTTTGTTTCCCAGCTAGATATCCCCTATGAGATAAATCCTTTTATGGGCTGGCGGGCAATTAGATTCTGTTTAGCAAGACCGGATATCTTTAAAACCCAACTTTCTGCCATACTGCGGGCTTCTCTGGATGGGAAACTCAGACTTATGTATCCCCTGATTTCGGGGATAGAGGAATTACAACAGGCTAACCGAATTCTAAGAGAAGTAAAGGAGGATTTAAGAAAGAGAAATATTTGCTTTGATGAGAACTTAGAAGTAGGGGCAATGATTGAAGTCCCCTCCGCAGCAATGATTAGTGATATTTTAGCAAAAGAAGTGGATTTTTTCAGTATTGGAACAAATGATTTAATTCAATATTCTCTGGCGGTAGATAGAGTTAATGAAAAGATTGCTTACCTCTATGAGCCCGCCCATCCCGCAATCTTAAGGATAATTAAAAACATCATTGATTCTGCCCATAGTGAAGGAATTTGGGTGGGGATGTGTGGAGAGATGGCGGGTGAGGTTTTATTCATCCCCCTCCTTTTAGGACTGGGATTGGATGAGTTCAGTGTGAGTCCGGTTACCGTTCCTGAAATAAAACAGGTGATTCGCTCAATGACGATTAGCCAGGCAAAGGAAATTGCCCGCGAGTGTCTCACTTTTTCCACCAGTGAAGAAATTCTGAAATTTCTAAGATTGAAATTAAAAGAAATTGTTCCCGAGGTAATTGTCTAAGAATATGCTTAAATTGATTAAGCGTTTTGATTCCTTGAATATGCTTACCCTGCTTAAAAATTTTCCTAACCAGTGTAAAGATTCATTCCTGCAGGTTAAAGAGATAGAAATTCCTTCCACCTATTGCCAATTTAAGCAGATAGTTTTCTCGGGAATGGGTGGTTCGGCTATGGGAGGGGAGATAATCCGTAGTGGTTATCTCTATAAAATAAATCTTCCTATTTTTGTGATAAGGAATTATATGCTTCCCGATTTTGTCAATGGAGAAACCCTGTTTTTTGCCTGCAGTTATTCCGGGAATACTGAAGAGACAATTGCTTCCTATCAAGAGGCAAAACAAAGAAAGGCAAAGATTATTGTCATCTCTTCAGGGGGAATTCTTAGGGAACTGGCAGAGAAAGATAAATTTCCTTTTATAGAAATCCCCTCCGGTTATCCTCCACGGCAGGCATTGGGTTATTTTGTATTTACTCCGCTGAACATCCTTGAGAAAATGAAGGTTATTTCTGACCTTGAACGAGAATTACAGGAGACCATTTTAGTCTTAGAAAAACTGCGCGATGATAATTTTTCTCCAGAAGTTAAAAAGAAGAATGTTGCCTGGGAATTAGCCTTGCTTTTGAGAAATAAATTTCCGGTAATTTATGCTCAGGTAGATTACCTGGATGCAGTCTGTATGCGCTGGCGTGCTCAACTGGCTGAGAACTCTAAGGTCCTCTCCTCTTTACACTTTTTCCCTGAAATGAATCATAATGAGATTGTGGGATGGAGATTTCCTGAGAAAACTCTTAAGAGATTTATTATCCTTCTTCTCAGGGATAACCAGGAGCAGGAAAGGATTAGACGAAGGATAGAAATTACAAAGGAGATTTTTTGTAGGAATGGTTTTAAATTTAAAGAAATTTATGCAGAGGGTAACTCTCTGCTCACGAGGATTTTCTCTCTTATTTACCTGGGAGATTATGTGAGTTATTATTTAGCTCTCCTGAATAGAGTAGACCCTACTCCGGTAGAACCAATTGTCTATCTTAAGAATAGACTTTCGGAAAGTAAAGCAGAGATTTAAAGATGAAGGCAATAATTCTGGCAGCTGGCTATGCGACAAGACTCTATCCCCTTACGGTAAATTATCCCAAGGCACTCCTTGAGGTTAACAAGAAACCCATCCTTGAATTTATTCTTGAGAAATTGGAGAAAATAAGAGGGATTGAGGAAATAATTGTGGTAAGTAATAATAAGTTTTTTGTTTTTTTTGAAGAGTGGTTGAAAAAATTTAATTTGGTAGGTAAGGTTCATTTAGTTAATGACCTGACCAATTCTGAAGAAGACCGTCTGGGTGCGCTGGGAGATTTAAAGTTCGTAATAAAGAAGAATAAGATAAATGCGGATATTTTGGTTATTGCCGGAGACAATCTCTTTGACTTTGCACTTGAAGAATTTGTAAATCTTAGTAGGAAAAAGCAATGTATAAATATCGGAATCTATAATATAAAAGACCTTGAAAAAGCAAAAAGATTCGGGGTTGTAGAAATAAATTCTCAAAATCTCATTACGAAATTTATGGAAAAACCTGAAAGACCCTTTTCCACTCTTATCGGTATAGGAATATATTTTATCCCTGTGAAGGCACTAAATTTAATAAACGAATATTTTATTAAGAATAATACGCGTGATGCTTTAGGGCACTTTATGGAATATTTATTAGAAAATAAGATTGAGGTCAGGGGATATGAATTTAGAGGGAAATGGTTTGACATTGGGGATATAGAAACATACGAAGAAGCAAAAAGATTTTACAGAAAGGAGAGATGATGGCTGGGAAAAGATACCTCATCACCTCTGAATCTGTGGCAGAAGGACATCCCGATAAACTCTGTGACCAGATTTCCGATGCGGTTTTAGATGAGGTCTTAAGACAGGATAAAGATGGTCGTGTTGCCTGTGAAACTTATGTGACTATGGGGTTGATTGTTGTCGGTGGAGAGATTACCACCTCTGGATATGTAGATATCCACAATTTAGTAAGGAATCTTCTCAGAGAAATCGGTTATACCCACCCCCAATATGGACTTGATTACCATACCTGTTCAATTTTAAATGCCATCCACAACCAGTCTCCGGATATTGCCCAGGGAGTGAATAGAGGAGGGGCTGGAGACCAGGGGATTATGGTGGGTTATGCCTGTCGGGAAACTGAGGAGCTTATGCCCTTATCCATTATTTTAGCCCACAGGTTAGTAAAACGGATGGCGGAGGTGAGAAAAAATAAAATATTAAATTATTTAGGACCGGATGGAAAATCTCAGGTAACTGTAGAGTATGAAGATGGGAAACCCCGAAGGGTTGATTCTGTAGTTTTAGCCTGTCAGCATACTCCGGAAATCTTGGACAAAACCGGGCGGTTTATTACTCAGGAGGCAAGGAGAGAACTAATTGAAACCATTGCCTTACCGGTGTTAGGGGAACTTGTAGATAAAAAGACAAAATTCTATGTGAATGAGACAGGGAAATTTGTAATTGGGGGACCACAGTCGGATACCGGGATGACCGGGAGAAAAATTATGGTAGATACCTATGGAGGGATTATTTCTCATGGAGGAGGAGCCTTCTCCGGTAAAGACCCAACAAAGGTAGACCGTTCAGCCAGTTATATGGCAAGATACATTGCCAAGAATTTAGTAGCCGGAGGATTTGCCGAGAGATGTTGTGTGCAGCTTGCTTATGTAATTGGGCGGGCAGAGCCGTTAGCGATCTTTGTGGACACCTATGGAACAGGAAAAATTTCTGAAGAAAAAATTATCAAAATTATCAAGAAACACTTTGCTTTAACTCCCCGGGGAATAATCAAGATGCTTGACCTCTTAAGACCAATCTATCTTAAGACTGCCTGTTATGGTCATTTTGGCAGAAATGAACCGGAGTTTAGTTGGGAGAAAATAGATAGGGTAAGAGAAATTCAGAAGAGTATATGAACAAATTAGAGGTGGCTTATAAAGAGATGAAATCTTTAGAAGTTGCGGACTATTTCCAAAAGTCTCTATTCCCCATAGACCCCAGACAAGAATTCTTAAGGAAATTAAGGGGTAGGGGTAAAAAATATAAAAGATATTTAGGTTCACCTTTGCGATATGCGGGAGGAAAAAGTTGGGCCGTAGGTTATGTAATAGAAAGATTACCCGAAAATATAAAAAGGTTGGTTTCTCCATTCTTTGGTGGCGGTTCAGTGGAAATTGCGGTAGCGAAGGAGTTAGGTATAGAAGTTTTGGGATTTGAAGTATTTGATATCCTCGTTAATTATTGGAAAATTCAGTTTGAAAAACCCTATGAGTTATATAAAGAATTGATAAAATTAAAACCTACAAAGGAAATTTACCATCTGGTTAAGGAAGAATTAAAAAAACATTGGAAAGGAGAGATAAGATTACAACCTTTAAAATTGGCTGCTTATTATTATTTCAATCATAATCTTTCTTACGGTCCTGGATTTTTAGGCTGGATGTCAAGTGTCTATGCTGATGAAGAAATGTATCATCGCCTTTTAGAAAGAGTTAAAAATTTCAATGTTCAAAATATAAAGATTGAATGTGCTTCGTTTGAGAAGGTTATACCTGAATATAAAAACGATTTTCTTTATTGTGATCCACCTTACTATTTAGGAAAAGATAGCACTCTTTTTAGAGGGCTTTATCCACAAAGGAATTTTCCTATTCATCACACTAATTTCAATCATGAATTGTTAAGAGAAATTCCATTAAACCATAGAGGAGGTTTTATTTTATCTTACAACGATGCCCCGACAATCAGAAGGTGGTATAAGAATTTTGAAATTGTTGAATTACCCATTCATTATACTATGGGACAGGGGGAAACAAGGATTGGATTTAATCGCAGGATGAAGAATCGTAACCACATTAAAAAAAACGCAAGAGTTATTGATAATTAAAGAGAGATAATTATGACAAGAAAAAAAGCAATGACATCTGAAAAAGCAAGTTATGTGAAAAGAAAGGGGCATGCAGATGCCCGTGAATTTGCCGAATGTTTAGGGATCGGTAAGGAATATAGAAGTGAACCCCAGGCTAAGAAAGATGTGATTGATTTAGAAGGTCATTCTTATTCTGTAAAAAGCGGGAAGAAAAAGTGGCAAATCTTTCTTTATGGTAGAACAAGGTTTGAAAAAGATTACACTTTTAGAGGTATGAATGGAGTTGGTGAACTATTTTTACAATGTATAGAAAGTTTCCCGGCGTCGCGTAATGATTATTTAAAAAACAAAGGATTATATAAAATGAGCTTGCAAAAACCAATGCGTGAATTATGCCGGAGATTAAAAGAAAAAAGACTTCTTGCAGCATTTCTTGATAAGAGTATGTTTAACAGTGGTGAAGTTGATTTTTTAGTTGTGAAAGAAAAAAATATTTTTCATGTATTTTGGAGTAGGGAGGTTGTAGAAGTTTTTATTAATAACTATGAGGTTGAAAATTCCAAAGCGAGGGGTAAAAATCAGGTTGATGACCAGAAGGTCATTTTTAAGGTTGCTGGAAAAACTCACGGCGATATTGAGATGAGAAATGATAGCGAAATTCACTATAGAGAAGTGAAATTTTGGTTAGATAAAAAATTGACTTATAATCTGCTAAATTCACAAATAAGGAGCTAAAAATCTTACTGATAGGATTATTCTCTATGGCAGAGCCATAGATAAATTATCCAGAATATAAGAATAACAATGGCTTACGAAATTAAAGATATCAATTTAGCAAAGCAAGGGAAACTGCGTATTGAATGGGCAAGGAACAATATGCCAGTTTTGGGTTTAATCGCTGAGCGCTTCCTTAAAGAAAAGCCTTTAAAAGGGATAAAGATTTCTGCCTGTCTGCATGTGACTGTGGAAACAGCGGTTTTGATGGAGGTTTTAAAGAAAGGAGGGGCAGAAATAGCACTCTGTGCTTCCAATCCACTTTCTACTCAGAACGATGTTGCAGCAGGTCTGGTTAAAGACCTGGGAATCTCTGTATTTGCTATAAAGGGTGAAGATAGAAAAACATATTATCGTCATATAAAATCCTGCCTGAAAATAAAACCACAGATTACTATGGATGATGGTGCAGACTTGGTCTCTACTCTCCATCAAGAACCCTGGAATACCGATTTACCTCAGGGAGGGACTGAAGAAACCACCACTGGAGTAATCAGGTTAAGGGTATTGGAAAAAGAGGGAAAACTTAAATATCCCATTATTGCCGTAAACGATGCTCAGACAAAACATCTTTTTGATAATCGTTATGGAACCGGACAATCTACCCTTGATGGAATAATCCGGGCAACAAATCGTCTAATTGCGGGAGCAAAATTTGTCGTCTGTGGTTATGGAATGTGTGGTAAAGGGGTAGCGCTGCGTGCTAAGGGAATGGGAGCTGAGGTAATTGTTTGTGAAACCAATCCCTTAAGAGCATTAGAGGCAAGATTGGATGGATTTGTAGTTATTCCTTTACAAGAGGCAGTTAAAACTGGAGATATCTTTGTTACTGTTACCGGAAACATCAAGGTTTTAAGAAAAGAACACTTTACTTTAATGAAGGAGGGAGCAATTTTGGCAAATGCTGGACATTTCAATGTAGAGATAGATATTCCTTCCTTAGAGAAGATGAGTAAAAAAAAGAAAAGAATCCGGGATTTTTTGGATGAGTACACTCTAAAAAATGGAAAAAAAATTTATCTCCTCGGTGAAGGGAGATTGATTAATCTTGTATCTGCCGAGGGACATCCTGCTCAGGTGATGGATATGAGTTTTGCCAATCAGGCTTTATCGGTTGAGTATATTGCCAAAAATTATAAAAGCTTGGAGAAAAGAGTTTATCCTGTTCCTCAGAAAATTGATCTCTCTGTGGCTGCGCTTAAATTGAAAAGTTTAGGCATTAAAATAGACTCCCTCACTGCAGAACAGAAAAAGTATCTCTCCTCTTGGGAGGAAGGGACTTAAATCAGTGAGGACACCGTTTCAAAAGGAAAATACCAAGAACTATAAATATAAAAGGGATTAACCAGGCAGAAAGAAAAGGAGGGAGTAATCCTACTTTAGCCAGTCCGAGGCTTACCGCATTCAACCCATAAAACAATACCCCGGTAGCAAAAGCCACACCTAAACAGAAAAATTTTCCTATACTTTGCTGAATGAGTCCAAAAGGTATTCCGATGAGAGTCAGAACTAATACATAGGAAGGCATGGACCTCTTTCTCTGGAGGTCAACGGAAAAACGGAGCATTATCTTGTCCGCACTGCCTCTAAATCTTTCTATATAGTGGTAAAGCTGAGTAGTGCTTAGGGCTTCGGTGAGGATATCATTACGGATAACATCCTCAGGGGACTCGGTTAATTCCATTTCTTTCTCCTCCAAAAATACCGGCTCTCCCATAAACCTACCCTCAGGGTCTAAATGATAAAGCACTGCTCCATAGAGTTTCCATTTTTTTCCTTCCCAAATAGCTAAGCTTACGGTAATTTTAGTAGTGATGACCTGATTTTTGTCCTGTTCCAGAATAACCAGGTCGTAGAGGACCTTTTTTTCTATATCATACCGGCGGGCATAGATAATGCGGTTATCTTTTCCATAGAGGGTAACATTCTCTATGTATCCCCTCTGAAGTTTACTTTTCTCAAACTGCTCCTTTAAATTGTAGGTAATTCTAAAGGCATAGGGATTTACCTTTTCATTTAAAAGATGGCTGAGGATACTCAGGACAATCCCTGTGGCAATATATGGTCTTATCACCTTAAAGAGATTAATTCCGCAAGCATGCATTGCCCTTATTTCATTGTACCTCTGGAGATTCCCTAAGGAATATATAGTTGCTACCAGGGCAGCAAAGGGTAATACTTGGACAACGATTATGGGGAGAGAGTTAAAATAGTAATTCAGAATTAGTTCTGCAGCCACCTTGTTGCGGATAAATTCATCAAGGTGGCCAAATACATCTACAATGATGAAGAGAAGAATAAATGTAGCCAATGTATAGAGGAGGGGAAAGGAAAAATTTTTCAAGAGATATTTCTCAACAACTCTCATTTTGGTTAATGTCTACATACAAAAAAACTCAAAACTATACCTAAGAAGCCTAAACTAATATTTGCCATCCACATTGAGAATAATGGATTTAGCAGTCCCTGTCGGGAAAACGCTTCTCCCACAATGGTAAGTAGATAATATAATCCTAAAACCACTAAACTTAGACCAAAAGCGACGGCATTTCCTTTTTTGTGGATGAGTGCTCCTAAGGGAAAGCCGATAAGGACAAAAGTGAAACAGGCAAAGGAGAGAGCAATCCTTTTGTGGATCTCAGTATTTAATGGAGAAATATCTATATTCTGAGAGAGGAATCTTTCCCTTTCTACTTTTAATTCCTGAATATTCATCTCTTTTGGTTTTTTACCTAAATTTTCTACTGCAAATTCATCGGGTAGTTTAAGAGTTATAATGTAAGTCTTAAAATTGAGTTTATAAAAACGCCGCGGGTCATCGGGACTTGGTTCATCGGATGTTCCGGAAAAGAGTTCTAATTTTACTGTTTTCTCATCAGGAAGGCTGGTTATTTTCCCTTTTTTGGCAATAATTGTGCGAGGGAATCCCTTTTCCTTTAATTCGTATATCCTTATATGATGAAGGACATTTTCATTAATTCCATAGAAGAAGAGAATGTAGTTTTGAAAATTTTTAATAAAAGTTCCCGGTTCAAAATAGGCGAGGGGATTTTTAATCCCTACCTGCTTTATAATTTTTCGGGAAGCAAAGCGTGCATAGGGGATGATTTCATTATTGAGAATAAGGGAAAAAAGGCTGAAGGCGATTCCGGTGAGGACTAAGGGTATTTCTAAACGGAGAAGGTTTACTCCACTGGCTTTGATAGCGGCTATTTCCAGGTCAGAAGAGAGTCTCCCGATTCCGAAGAGAAGAGCAGTGAGGATTGCCATAGGAAGGATGTAACTGAGCAAGGAGGGAATTTGCCAGAAAAAAAGTTTTATTATATCCCATATGGGAATTCCTTTGGTAATGATTAATTCAATTAACTGGATTAGATTACCACTCACCAAGACAAAAGTAAAGATAAAAAGATAGACCCCGAAAGGTTTTAAAAATTCCTTGAATATATAATCTCTTAAAATCCTCATTTCTTAACAGGCGATGCTTAAGACATCCACTATATTTGCCCCGTTTCTTTTAAGTAATTTTGCACACTCATCAACGGTGGAACCGGTGGTGAAGACATCATCAATAATAAGAATGTTTTTTTTAGTAAGGATATTTTGTTTCCTTATCCCAAATGCTCCCTGAATATTTTTTCTCCGCTGAGGAGCATTCAGTTCAGTCTGGGGAGCGGTAAATTTCTTACGGTACAATACTCCGGTTAGCAACTTCTTCTGAAATTTTTTGGCAATGGGTTGAGCCAAAAGAAGTGCCTGATTAAATTCTCTTTCCCTTAATTTTGTGTAATGGAGAGGGACAGGGATTAGATAATCAAATTTTTCTATAGGGACAAATCTTTCAATGAAGTCAAACAATATCTTTTCAAAAAAATGAACTAAACCGAGTTTACCTTCGTATTTAAATTTATGGATACATTCACGCATTATCCCGGTATATAGAGCCACTGACCAGGCACGGTCAAAGTAGTGTCTTCTTTTTTTGCAGTCCAAACAGACATTTTCTGTGGATAATTCTACCGGGATATTTCTTCCGCATTTACTACAGAAAGGAGGAAGATTCCAGGCTATCTTTTGAAAACATACAGAACACAAAGGACCAAATTCTTTTGTCTCTATCCTCTCTGCACAGATAAGGCAATGGAGGGGATAAAGCAAATCCACAACCCCGGTGAAAAATTCTTTTAGCATTATTAAAATTATACAATTTTTGTTCTGTTCTGTAAATAAAGTTTTAATCAGCGGGGAAAGCTTTTGGATGAATATCAATATTTAATTTTTAAATTTTTATTGTTGACAATCTAACGGTCAGTTCCTATGATATGAACGAGGGGTTTATAAAGTATGAATAATAAATAGTGGTTGAGGTTAACGGTGTTGAGATTGGTGGAACCGGCAGGTATAAAAAATTCTACTGAATATAAAAATTCTTTTAAGGGAGCGTGTAATGGATACAGGTGTAAAGAAAACAGGCTTGCGTTTCTACATACGCACATTCGGATGTCAGATGAATGTCAGGGACTCTGAGATAATTTCTGGTTTACTGACCGCGGAAAGCTGGCAACTAACGACTAACCTTGGAGAAGCGGACATTATTATTTTTAACACCTGCTCCGTGCGTAGGCATGCCGAAGATAAGGTTTGGTCAGAAATTGGGAAATTAAAGAAAATTCAAAATTCTCCAATAATTGGTCTGGTGGGTTGTATGGCGCAAGCATATAAAGAGAAAGTTTTTGAGCGGTCATCCCGGGTAGATTTTGTGGTCGGCCCAAATGATATCCATAAAATTCCAGAGATTATCAAAAAAGTAGCCTGTCAAAATATGTTTGTGCGAAAGGTCTGGGAGACGAATACGCGTATTCGGCCAGAGGAAATCTATCATAAGGGATTCTACGAAAATAGAGAACATGCCTATGTGATAATTTCTGAGGGTTGTTCAAATTTTTGTTCCTACTGTGTTGTTCCCTATGTGCGGGGAGAATTGAAAACCCGTCCCCATAATTCCATTCTTCGGGAGATAGAGGAAGCGATAGCGAGGGGAATAACTAAAATAACTCTTTTGGGACAGAATGTGAATGCTTATGAAGATAATGGGGTTAATTTTATTAAACTTATTGAACTTGTTAATTCCATAAAAGGGTTAAAGGAGTTTTCTTTTATTACTTCGCATCCCCAAGATACCACATTGGATTTATTTAAAGCAATGAGGGATTTAGAAAAACTCAAGAAATATCTTCATCTACCGGTACAATCAGGCTCAAATAGAATTTTAAATTTGATGCGCAGAGGTTACACCCGAGAATTTTACTTAGATTTGGTAAATAATTATCGTAAAATGGTTAAAGATGGGGTTTTAAGCACAGATATAATTGTGGGTTTCCCCACAGAGAAAGAGGAAGAATTTCAGGATTCCTATAATTTAGTAAAAGAAATTAGATTTAATGCCAGTTATATTTTTAAGTATTCCCCTCGGCCTTATACGGAGGCAGAAAAATTTCCTGATGATGTTTCCCGAGAAGAAAAGGAAAGAAGGCATCGGATAATTTTGGAGTTACAGAAAGAAATATCTCTCGGTAAGAAATGAAAACCTCCAAATTCAAATTTAAAAATCCTGAGTTATATTTTATATCTATGATTATTATTTTATTCACGACGGATTTTTCTTGGGCACAGGATACTATTCGTCTCTGGGAAAATTTCCTAAAAGGTGATTATCAGACGGTAATTGCGCTGGCGGAGGGCTATAGGGAGAGATTATCGGCAGAAGGATATTATCTTCTGGGAATGAGTTATCTTAAGGTCGGAGACCCTTTTAGGACACGAAAAAATCTAAACCTTCTTTTAGAAAAATATCCCCAGAGTGAATGGATGGAGGCGGCAAAACTTGGCTTGGGAGATTGTTTTTTCTTAGAAAAGGAGTTGGCTAAAGCCGAAGAGGTGTATCAGAATTTTATCAATAGATATAGAAAATCTCCACTTCAGAGTTTAGCCTATTTTAAACTTGCCGAGGTTAAACGGAAACAGGGCTTATGGGAGGAAGCGAAAAATATCCATGAAAAAATAATAATGCTGTTTCCCAATTCCCTGGAATCAAAGTTGTCTCAAGAGATAATTGCAAACAGCGAATTTTTCTTTACCCTCCAGGTGGGCTCTTTTATTAATAAAGAGAATGCACGAAAACTTATGGAGGAACTGGAAAATCGGGGATTTCCCGCCTACATTTCTGAAGTTGTAAAATTGGGACAGGTTTATTATCGGGTAAGGGTAGGGAAATTTTCCTCCCTCAGGGATTTAGAAGGGCTAAAGGAGAAGTTAGCTGAGGCAGGCTATACTGTTCATCTATATCCATAAATACGCATAAAATGGCGTTGATTGTTTTTCTGGTTGGTCCGACAGCGGTAGGTAAGACTGCCTTATCTTTAAGACTTGCTCCCCTCATTAATGCCGAAATAGTTTCCTGTGATTCTATGCAGGTTTATAAAGGGATAGAGATTGCGAATTCTAAACCGCTTCCTGAGGAAAGAAAAATTGTCAGGCATTATATGCTTGATGTTGTTTCTCCGGATAAAGAGTATTCAGTAGCAGATTACCGCCGTGAGGCGTTGAGCTCTATTGAGGAGATACGGGGAAAAGGAAAAATTCCCCTTATCGTTGGAGGGAGTGGACTTTATTTTAAATCCTTATTAGATGGGATATTTGCAGGGCCATCCAGGAATCAGGAATTGCGTGAGAATCTTTATTCCGAAGCAAAATTGAAAGGGGTTGAATCTTTATATGAGAGACTAAAGGATGTAGACCCCGAGATTGCTAAGAGAATCCATCCCCATGATTTAAGAAGAATAATTAGGGCATTGGAGGTATATTCTCTTACGGGAACCCCTATTTCTATTTTACAGAAAAAAACCGCTGGGCTTGCTCTCCAGCACCAAACAGTTATTTATGGCTTAATGCGTTCAAGGAGTGAACTCTACCGACGCATAAATGAGCGGGTGGAAAAGATGTTTACACAGGGATTAGTTGAGGAGATAAAAAATTTAAAAAAATTAAAGATTACCCCCATAGCTCAACAATGTCTGGGTTATAGGGAGATAAGTGCCTACCTGGAAGGTAAACTTACCATTGCCGAGGCAAAAGAACTCTTGAAGAAGGCTACCCGTCAATTTGCCCGCCGTCAACTTATCTGGTTCCGTAGAGATAAAAGAATAAGCTGGATTAATCTGGATAAAGAAACGGATTTAGATACCCTTGCCGAAGAATTGGCTAAGCAGATAAAGCAATTGATAATTTAACCATAAATTTTATGGAAAGAGCAATCTTAGTAATCACACATTTAAAACCGGAGAGGAAAGTATGGGATATTGCTGAGGATTCCCAAGAACTGGAAGAATTGACCCTTTCTTCTGGAGGAGAGGTTTTGGAGAAGATTCCTGTAGAGATAAAAAGACCTAACCCTGCCTATTTTATTGGACGGGGTAAAGCCGAAGAAATTGCCGCTATTGCTCAGGAGAAAAAAGCGGAAGTGGTAATTTTTAATGATAATCTTTCCAGCACCCAGCAGAGAAACTTAGAAGAGATTATTCATATAAAAACCATAGATAGGGCGCAATTGATTCTGGATATTTTTGCCCATCATGCCCGCAGCCGAGAAGGGAAAATTCAGGTAGAATTGGCACAGTTAGAGTACCTTCTGCCGCGCCTTGTGGGGAAAGGGATTATGCTTTCGCGTTTGGGAGGGGGGATAGGGACGCGTGGCCCAGGAGAACAGAAGCTGGAAGTTGACCGCAGAAAGATTAGAAAACGGATCCTTAAATTAAAAAGAGATTTAGAATTGATAAAATCAAGACGGGATACCTTGAGAAAGAAACGCAAGGAATGGGATATCCCGGTAGTAGCCATAATTGGCTATACCAATGCCGGGAAAACCACCTTGCTCAATACGCTGACCTCTTCTGAAGAGTTGGTGCGTGATAGTCTATTTACTACTCTGGATGCGGTTTCCCGCAGATATCTTCTTCCAGACAAGCAGGGGATACTCCTGGTGGATACAGTGGGATTTATCCATAGGCTTCCCCATACGCTTATTGAGGCTTTCAAGTCTACCCTGGAGGAGGTAAAAGAGGCAGATTTACTTTTACATGTTTTAGACATCTCCGACCCTTTAGCCTATAAGAAAAAGGAAGCAGTATATGAAGTGCTGGCAGAATTAGAAGCAGTAAATAAACCCATAATTACCGCTTTGAACAAGATAGATAGGATAGAAGATAAAGAAAGCCTTGAGCGACAGATTATGCGTTACGAGAATGCGGTGGCTATCTCTGCCCTTTATGGCTGGGGCAGGGAAGAGTTGATGGATAAGATAGCGGAGGTATTTAAATCCAGAATGGTGGAGTTGGAGATATTTATTCCTCTTAAAGAGGCAAAATTGATTTCTCTCATTTATCAAGAAGGGAGAGTGCTAAAGGAAGAATATCTTGATAACGGAGTATATTTAAGGGTAAAAGTCCCTTCAAGGTTAAGGGAACATTTTTTTTCTTACCAGAAAAATTTTGCAAAATGAATTGATATTTTATATAATAATTTTTCTATGGCGATAAAGTCAATAATTTTTGACCTGGGTAATGTATTAATTGGTTTTGACCATTCTCTGGCGGCGAAGAGACTTTCTATGCGTAGTCCCTATCATCCTGAAGAGATCCGTCAACTTATTTTTGATTCACATTTAGTCTCCGGCTATGAAAAGGGTGAACTAAAGACCAGGGATTTTTTCAAACGCTTGAAAGAAATCCTAAAACTTAAAATTAGTTATACCGAATTGCGTAAAGTATGGAATGAGATTTTCTTTCCCCATCCTTCTATGGAGAAATTAATAAAGAGATTAAAGGGGAAGTATCGTTTGCTTTTACTCTCTAATATAAACTATGCTCATTACAATTATCTCAGAAAAAATTTCCCCATCTTAAAAGAATTTGATAGAATTGTTCTTTCCTATCGTATAGGGGTAAGAAAGCCCCACCCTTTGATATATAAAAAGGCGATAGAGTTAAGCGGTTGTTTACCTGAAGAAATCCTTTATATAGATGACCGCGAAGATTTGGTCTCGGCAGCCAGATGCTTAGGAATTAACTCTGTCTGTTTTAAGAATATAAAGACCCTGAAAAAAACTCTTAAGAAATTAGGGGTAGACAGTTTCTAAGATATATGGATATTGAATTTTATAAAAAAATAAGAAAGATATTAAAAAATGATTCGCGGTATAAACTTTCAGCATATGAGTTTTTACTCCAGGCACTTTTTTATACCCAGGCAAAATTGAATCGCCAGGGACACATTACGGGTAAGGAACTCTTGGAGGGAATAAAGGAGTACGCGGTAGAGCAATTTGGTCTCTTAGCTCCTACGGTGCTGGAAAATTGGGGGGTAAAGACCAGCGAAGATTTAGGAGAAATAGTTTTCAATCTTGTGGATGAAGGTTTACTGAAAAAAACCGATGAAGATTCACGGGATGATTTTAAAGGAGTATATAACATTAAATCAGCCTTTAATGAAGAGTATGAAAAAAGACTAAAGGAGGATATAAAGCGTGTCCTCAGTATACCGGGCAATTATCCAGAGAAGGACGATAAGAAGATTTAAGCAAAAAAAGATTCCCCGTTCCCTTCTCAAGAAGTTAGTTAACGCGGGAAGGCTGGCTCCTTCAGCGGCTAATCTTCAACCCTTAGAGTTTTTGGTAATAGATAAGAAAGAACTCCGGGAACGCCTTTTCCCTTACCTTAATTGGGCAGGTTATATTTCTCCTCTGGGGAATCCTCCTGTGGGAAAAAGGCCAACCGCTTATATCCTTATTTTAATAAATAAAAAGAAGGAAAACCCACTTTTTACTCCTTACGATGTAGGGGCATCCGCAGAAAATATAATCCTCACTGCCTGGGAACTGGGTATTGGGACCTGCTGGGTAAAGTCTCTGGATAGAGAAAAGATTTCTGCGTTAATAAATCTACCCAAAAATTTGATTTTAGATTCTGTCCTTGCTTTGGGTTATCGTGATGAAATGCCCAGATTAGAGGTCTGGAGAAATTCCGTGAAATACTGGAAAGATAAAGCAGGTTGTCTCCATGTTCCCAAAAGAAGGCTATCCGATGTTTTACATATAAATAGTTTATCCTCATCTATTTTATGACGAGAGTAATTTTTGATATTGAGACGGTAGGGGAAGATTTTGAGAAATTGGATGAGATATCCCAGGAATATATGCTCAGGTATTCGGAAACGGATGAAGATAAGGAGGTTGTTCGGCAGTCACTGGGTTTCTATCCCCTTACGGGAGAGATTGTGGCAATAGGGATGCTTAATCCGGATACCGGGAAAGGTGTGGTTTATTTTCAAACCGCGGGAGAAAAATTAGAAAAAATTGTTGAGGAAAATGTAGAGTTTATTCCCGGGACTGAGGCAGAGATAATTAAACATTTCTGGCAGGCGATAAAGAAATACGACCAGTTCATTACCTTTAATGGGAGAACATTTGATTGTCCTTATATTATGATTCGTTCCGCTATCCACAAAATAAAACCCACCCGTAATCTTATGCCTTACCGTTACGACCCCAAAGAACACATTGATTTATTAGATTTACTTACATTTTATGGAGCGGTAAGAAAGAGATTTGGTCTCCATATGTGGTGCAGAGCATTTGGGATAAAGAGTCCCAAGGAGGAAGGGATTACCGGAGATAATGTGAAAGAACTTTTTAAACAGAAAAAATTCTTAGAGATTGCCCGCTATTGTTTAGGAGATTTGCAGGCAACCAAGGAATTATATTTTTACTGGGAGAAATACATTAAGGTTTAAGATGAAAAAAGCAAAAGTTTTCTGGGTACCGGTTAATCAGGGGAAAGATATAAGCAGGTTATCTTTTCTTCTAAAACTCCTGCTTAAAGAGAGCCAATTGCTTAATGATGTGGAGAAAAATTCTCTGGTTGCAATAAAACTTACTTTTGGAGAAAGGGATAATCAGGGTTATATTCATCCCCTTATAGTGAGAGTGATTGTAGATAAATTGAAAACAAAGGGGGCAAAACCTTTTCTCACGGATACCAATGTAATATATAAAGGGAAAAGGATGAATGCCGTTGACCATTTAGAAACTGCGTATCTCCATGGTTTTACCTATGGAAATGTTCATTGTCCCATCTTTATTGGCGATGGTTTACTGGGAGAAAATAGCCGTGAGATTGAGATAAATAAAAAACATATCCAAAAGGCACACATTGCTCACTTTCTTTATTATTTAGACCATATAATTTTTCTCTCCCATTTTACCGGGCATCTCTTCACCGGCTTTGCTTCTACATTAAAAAATATTGGTATGGGGATGGCTACCCGTAAAGGAAAACTCCAGCAGCATTCTAATATAAAGCCCAAGGTGATTGCCAAGAATTGCCGACTCTGTTTGCTCTGTATCAGGGTTTGTCCAGCGGAGGCAATTGGAAGAAATGAGAGCAGTTGTTTTATTAAGGAAGATATCTGTATTGGCTGTGGAGATTGTCTGGTGGCTTGTAAATTCAATGCCATTGAGGTTAGTTATAGTGAAAATGTGGATATCCTTTGTGAAAAAATAGTTGAATATTCCTATGCCATATTAAAGGGTATAAAAAGAAAGGTATTCTTTAATTTTCTTTTAAAGATTACTAAAGAGTGTGACTGTTTAGCCAAGGATGAACCAGCGATAATTCCAGATATTGGAATTTTTGCCTCTTTTGATCCCGTGGCTATAGACAGAGCAGGGGTAGATATGGTGCGCGAAAAAAAAAGTAGAGATATCTTTAAAGAACTCCATCCTCAATCTGCTAATGTGGATAGGCAATTGGCCTATGCTGAGGAGATAGGTTTAGGGACTCAGGAATATGAGCTTGTAAAAATAGAGGCATAAAAGATTACTATAAATAAAGATAAATAAAGATTTCACTTGTTATTGATATTTGAAAAGAGTGGTGTTTACCTCTGAAAAAAATGGTATAAAGAAAATTAGAGAAAGGAGGTTAAGATAAATATGTTTAAAGAGAAAACCTTTTGAGAAATAATGGAAAGGCATAAACGAGTAGATAGCTGGAGTGTAGCTGCTCTTCTTTGCATGCTGTTCTTCTATTCGCTTTGGAGCCATAATCTTGTATTAAGTCTGGTAACTTTCATCTTGGTATGGATACTTCCTTTTATATTTCCGAAACTAAAGAAGAAAATAAAATTTATCTACGGATTTATTGAGTGGGAAATTGCATGGTGTAAAGTACCTCCATATTCAAAATTGATTGATTGGTTTATAGAAGCAATTGGTTTTATTGTGGTCATCTATGGAACTTGGCAACATAACTGGTTCTTACTCTCTGTTGGTATTCTCGTGTTGATTATTGGAATGATAGATTTTCTTATTAGATTTGGATACAGGAGAGCTATTGAAGGGGTGAGTGAAAAATTATGATTAATCCCGTCGCAACGCTGCGCAACCTCAGGTTGCTTGCCCTCGCCAAAGGCTTGGGTTATATAACAGCGGATAAAAGGGAAATCAAAGATTTCCCCAAATTGCCTTGGGCAACTTCTTTTATCTGCATCTCGTTATACGCAATTGGTTTCTTGGAGATGAAAGGAATATTTATTAAGATGTCATTGGCAAAATCATTAAAAAAGGAATGATAATATGCTTGAGGTAAATAAAAAAGCAGCGGTTAAATTTGGAATAGACACAAAGCTGATTGAAGAAAAAACGAATACCCAGAAAAACATTGAGATTTTGGGCAATGATTTGACTTTTTTAAGTGTGAGAGAATATGAAAGAACAAAACATGTTCATAGATTACATCCTTACTTAGGAAAATTCATTCCGCAATTGGTCGAAGTTTTCTTAAGAAAATATTTTAAAAAAGGTGATACAATTCTTGACCCATTTTCTGGTTCTGGAACAACACTTGTGGAAGCAAATGTTTTAGGTATGAATTCGATAGGGATAGAATTATCGCCTTTTAATGTGCTAATTCAGGAAGTAAAAACTAAAAAATATGATATTTTTGAAGTTGAAGAGGAAATTAAGGATGCTTTAAAAAGACTGAGATCTTTTAGTTATAGTTTACAGAACGAAAATCAATCTCTCTTTAGTGAGCGAATAGAAAAATTTGATACCAAGAGTGAATACCTAAGAGAATGGTTTAGCAACCGAGCATTACAGGAAATCTTGTTTTATAGAAGCATAATAAAGGATTACAAAAATCAAGATGTTTTAAAAGTCATTCTTTCAAGGTCAGCTCGCTCAGCAAGACTTATTCCTCACTATGACTTGGCAAGACCTAAAAAGGCGGTAAGAGAAACCTACTGGTGTATTAAACACAAAAGATACTGCGAGCCAATCAATGAGGCGTTAAAGTTTATCAACCGTTATAGCTGGGATACCATAAAAAGATTAAAAGAATTTGATAGATTAAGGACAAATGCGTTTATTAAAATCATCCAAGGAGATGCAAGGGTAATAAAATTACCAGAGGATTTAAAAATAGATGGGATATTCACTTCCCCACCCTATGTTGGTCTCATAGATTACCATGAGCAACATAGGTATGCCTATGAATTATTTGATTTTCCAAGGCAGGATGAACTGGAAATAGGTCCCGCTATGAAAGGGCAGAATGAAAATGCAAAAAGAGAGTATATGAAAGGGATTGTTGATGTATTCAAAAATGTATCAAAAAATTTAGTTAGTAACGCCCCAATTTTTATTGTAGCTAATGATAAATTTAATTTATATCCTGAAATAGGAAAGCAATGCGGATTTGAACTGATAGATGTTTTCAATAGACCTGTTCTTATGAGAACGGAGCGAGATGAAAATAAATTTTTTGAATCAATATTTTACTTCAGGAAGGTATAAATATGCCATTATTATCAGAAACAGCGAAAGAAATTGAAGAACTTCTTACGACCACTGTAAGAGAGAAATTAAGAACTTATCAGCCTGAAACCGTGCATATGCCTTTTCACCATAGACTGCTTGGTAAAGATAGATACGCTATGTTTTCGTTCATTCAATCAATGAATACGACTTTTGGTATGTCTATCTGGGAGCAAGTTGCGGTTATTTTGGCTAAAGGCATTGGTAATCATGCTGAAAGACAATATAAATTACTGGGTGAAGTTGATACAGAAACTGAAAAACTTATTGGCGAGATTCACTACAAATTAAGGAAAGGTGAAATCGCTGCGATTAAGAATGACGAGATTGAACAAATTAGAGCTAAGATAAAGAAAGGGCAGGCTAACATTGACCCAGATTCGGTTGTAGATTTATTTGTGAAAGTCAAAGATTCAGAAAACTACTTTGACATCACAAGTGCCAAACCAAATATGAAAGAGTTTGTAGCCTTAAAACTTAAACTTCTCAGATGGACTGCTTTAAGGTTGAGCCAAGATAAAAATGCTAATGTTTTTACAAGGTTGGCAATTCCTTATAATCCGTATCATCCTGAGCCTTATGAACGGTGGACATTAAAGGGATTATATGATTTGGAAAACGGAGAGATTTTAGTTGGAGAAGAATTTTGGAATTTCGTTGCAAGCGACAATATTTACGAGCAGCTCTTAGATGTATTTCAAAAAGTTGGAGAGGAATTAAGAGGTGAGATTGATAGAAAATTTGCAGAATTTAGATAGGAGTGATGATCTTGCTAATGACAAAGAGCGACCAACGGCGTACAACACAGCATAAAAGGTTCGCCCTCCGGGCTCACCCAAATTCCGCCAGAGGCGCAACTTCTTTTATGCTGGAGCCGTTATACGCAATTGGTCGCTCAAGGAGGAAAAGAATATCTATTAAAATGTCATTGGCAAAATTAAATATTGATAAAGGAAATTATTAAATATGACCGAAAACACCATCCCTAAAAAACAGACGAAACAAACAACGATGTTTGGAACTTACGAGTTCCCATCTTACGAAGAAAT
>JAMWCM010000109.1 GCA_023818355.1 Candidatus Omnitrophota bacterium | reverse complement strand
ATGGACCGAATGGTCCCTGTGGACCATGTTCAGAGATTTTCTTTGACCAGGGAGAAAATGTGGGCTGCGGAAGACATAGTTGTAACCCTTCTTGTGACTGTGGAAGGTTTGTGGAGGTCTGGAACCTTGTCTTTACCCAATTTAATCGTCTTGAGGATAGAGAAGGTAAGGGTTATCTTGAGCCTTTGCCCCAGAAAAATATTGATACGGGAATGGGACTGGAGAGAATCTCGGCAGTGATGCAGGGAGTGCTTACCAATTTTGAAATAGACATTTTTAAGCCCATAGTGAAAGAAATATTACACCAAACAAACACCAAACTCCAGACACTAAACTCTGTATATGCGATTGCTGACCATATCCGGGCAGTGGTCTTTGCCATTGGAGATGGAGTTTTGCCTTCCAATGAGGAGAGAGGTTATGTGATAAGAAAATTAATTCGCCGGGCAGTCTGGTATGGATATTGCTTAGGTATAGAAAAGGAATTTCTCTATAGAATTGTTCCCACAGTAACCCGGGTAATGGCGGTTCCCTATCCGGAACTTACAGAAAGGAGAGAGAATATTTCCCAGATTGTGCTTGGGGAAGAGAGACGTTTCCGGGATACTTTAAATGAAGGTTTAAATATTTTAGATAGTTTGCTGGATGAGCTCAGGAAGAAAAATATAAATTTTATCGGAGGTGAAGAGGCTTTCCGTTTATACGATACCTATGGTTTTCCCTTGGAACTTACGCAGTTGATTGCGGAAAAAGAAGGTTTTTCTGTAGATAAGGAAGGTTTTAATCAGTTGATGGCAGAGCAGAGAAGAAGGTCTCAGGAGAAAAGCAAGATAAAAAAAGAGATATTTTCAGGAGATAAAAGAACAAAATTTGAAACCATTGCTCCCACACGGTTTATTGGCTATGAAAATTTTGAAAGCCGAACCCAGGTGCTGGCGATTTTAAAAGAAAAAAAACAGGTAGAGGAGGCATTTCCCGAGGAAATAGTGGAGATAATTTTAAAAGAAACTCCCTTTTATCCGGAAGGAGGAGGTCAGGTGGGAGATAGAGGATGGTTGGAATTTGAAGATGGACGCATCCTCATAAACAATACTTTAGCTGAGGAAGATTACATTGTTCATTATGGAAAAGTAATTTCCGGGAAATTAAGGGTGGAGGATGAGGTTCTGGCGAAAGTAGACCGTGAGAGAAGAATAGAGATTATGCGTAACCATACGGCCACCCATATTCTGCAGTCTGCTCTGAGAAGTATCTTGGGAGAACATGTTCAGCAGTCTGGTTCTTTGGTAGAAGCGGAACGTCTCCGTTTTGATTTTACCCATTTTAAAGCAATAACTGAAGAACAGCTGCAGAGGATTGAAAGCATGGTGAATGAATACATCCGCAGAAATGATAAAGTTAATTTTGAGAAAATGGCTCTGAAAGAGGCAAAAGAAAAGGGTGCCTTGGCTTTCTTCGGAGAAAAATATAAAGACCCGGTGAGGGTGGTGAGTATTGGCGATTATAGTAAAGAGCTCTGCGGAGGAACCCATCTTAATTATACCGGCGAGCTCGGGCTATTTATGATTATTAATGAATCTTCCATTGCCCAGGGAGTAAGAAGGATAGAAGCGGTTACTGGAAGGGTAGCTTATCAAAAAATGAGTAAAGCCATTTCTTTATTAAAGAAAATAAATAGAGATTATAAAATCAGTGCGGAAGATATACCTGCTTACCTTGAGGATTTGCGAGAAAAGATGAAAAATCAGGAGAAAGAAATCAGGGAATTAAAATTGAAAATTTTTGAGAAAGTAGAACTGGAAAATTTAATAAAAGAAGCACAAAATATTGGAGAGATAAGGTTAGTCTTTAAACAATATGATGAACCAATACAGATATTGCGGGATTACACCGATATGCTTAAAGAAAGATTTAAAGAGAAACTCTGCTGTGTATTTACTTCCCGTTATGGAGGCAAGGCAAATGTGCTCATCGGAGTTACCAAAGATATTAGTCATATTTTAAATGCGCAAGCGCTGGCTAAAAAGATTTCTACCTTAATAGGAGGTTCGGGAGGAGGGAGGGAAGACCTTGCCCAGGCAGGAGCAAAGGAGGAAGAAAAAATACACTTACTTACTCAGGAAGCCATTATAGAAATAATTAAGGAGATTAAACAATGAAATTGCTTAGACTTTACAGTAAAGAGATGGAGAAGTTGATTAACCGTCTTTCTTTGCGTAAGAAGCGTCTGGAACGCACCGTGGCAAAAATTATTGAGGATGTGCGTAACACCGGAGAGGAAGCGGTCTTAAAATATACCTACAAATTTGATAAAGTAAAACTTACTCCCCGCCAGATAAGGGTTAGTGAGGCAGAGATAACCGGAGCCTTTCAGGATATTCAACCAGAATTTGTAACCAAATTTAAAGAAATTATGGAAAATATAGAGCGGTTCTATAGGAAAAAGATTAGAAAATCATGGCGGATGCATACTCCGGAGGGAATAATCTTGGGAGAGGAGGTTTTTCCACTCCAGAGGGTGGGGATATATATCCCCGGAGGAACTGCTCCTCTGGTTTCCACAATTTATATGATTGCTATTCCCGCACGGATTGCCGGAGTAGAGGAAATCGTTTTAGCCACTCCTCCCAACAGAGATGGTTTGATTAATCCTTATATTCTGGTAGTCGCAAATCTGCTTAAAATAAAAGAGATTTATAAAATGGGAGGAGCACAGGCAATCGCTGCCCTTACCTTGGGCACAAAAACAATAAAGAAAGTGGATAAGATTTTTGGTCCGGGTAATCCCTATGTTACAGAGGCAAAGCGTCAGGTTTTTGGCTATGTGGGAATTGATATGCTTGCTGGACCATCGGAGGTAGTAATCATTGCCAATAGATTCAGTAATCCTCTCTTTGTGATTGCGGATTTAAAAGCTCAGGCAGAGCATGCAGGAGGATTATCTTTTTTAATTACCACTTCTAAGACTCTGGCAAAACTGGTAAGGAAAGAACTGGAAAATGGATATTTAGTCCTGGTTAATAACTTAGATGAGGCGATAGAGGTGGCTAACCAGATTGCTCCCGAACATCTGGAAATTTTAGTTCAGAATCCGCGCCGGGTAATAAAAAGAATTCGCAATGCCGGCTGTGTTTTTGTTGGTCCTTACAGTCCGGCAGTGGTGGGTGATTATGCTGCTGGACCGAGCCATGTTTTACCTACAGGGGGAAGTGCAAGATTTTTTTCTGCCTTAGGTGTGGAAGATTTTATGAAAAGAACTCATCTGGTTATTTATTCCAAGAAAGCCTTAGAGAAAGTAAAACCTTTAGTAGAAGCCATTGCCGAAATTGAGAAGATGACTGAGCATATAAAATCGTTGAATGTGCGCTTTGCTTAAAAAGGAGAAAAAATGAAACGGAAAGTATATATAAGAAGAAAGACAAAAGAAACAGACATTTTTCTTAAGTTGAACATTGATGGGCTGGGTAAATCCAAAATAGATACGGGAATTGCTTTCTTGAATCACATGCTAGAGTTATTTTCTTTTCACGGGTTTTTTGACTTAGAGATAAAAGCAAAAGGAGATTTGGAGGTGGATATCCATCATACCAATGAGGATGTGGGAATAGCCCTGGCAGAGGCATTTAAGAAAGCCTTGGGAGATAAAAAGGGGATAAAACGCTTTGGTTCCTCCTTTATCCCCATGGATGAAACCCTGGTTCAGGTGGTTTTGGATATTTCCGGAAGAGCAAACTTCGTATTAACCGGACAACCAAAACATCAGCGCATCCGCAGGACAGGCTATAACTTAGAGGATGCAAAACATTTTCTTAAGGCTTTTGTAAATACGCTGGGAGTTAATCTCCATATCCAGATTCTCTATGGAGAAGATACACACCATATTATAGAAGCAATCTTTAAAGGATTGGGGAAAGCCCTTGATGAAGCAACGCAGAGAGAAGAGCGAAAAAGAGGGATTCCCTCCACCAAGGGAAAACTATAAGAATGTTGGTAATTCCGGCAATAGATATAAAAGAAGGGAAAGTAGTTCGTTTAGAAAGGGGAGATTTCCAAAAACCCACGCTCTATTTTGACAACCCCTTAGAGGCAGCAGTTTACTGGGAAAACGAAGGAGCGGAGTTTTTACATATTGTAGATTTAGATGGTGCACGGGAGGGAGCTCCTAAGAATCTAAATTTAATCAAAGAGATTGCCCGAAAGATTAAAGTTCCCATTCAGGCAGGAGGGGGAATTAGAACAAGGAAAGAGATAGACCAACTCCTTCAATCGGGAATAGAGAGGGTAATTGTTGGCACGAAAGCCTGTGCAGATAGAGATTGGTTAAGAAAAATAGGGGAAGATTTTTCCGGAAGAATTGTGGTAAGTCTGGATGTAAAAGACGATTTTTTGGCTGTGGAGGGTTGGTTAAAAGGGACTGCTCTTAAGCCGGTAGAATTTGTGGAGAATTTGAAGGGACTGGGAGTGGATACCTTTATTTTT
>JAMWCM010000108.1 GCA_023818355.1 Candidatus Omnitrophota bacterium | reverse complement strand
CCGAGCTACGGCGAGGGCAAACTGGTAGAAACTAAACTGCCGAGAAACAGTCCTGATGGCGAAAGGGAGGAGTGTTCGTACCGCAATCCGACACAGGTAGACGGCCAGAATATGGTAAGGCGCTCGAGAGAACCCTCGTTAAGGAACTCGGCAAAATGGCCCCGTAACTTCGGGAGAAGGGGTGTCCTGATACTTGTAGTTTCTTGCAAACGAAGGGTATCGGGATCGCAGTAAAGAGGCCCATGTGACTGTTTAGTAAAAACACATGTCTCTGCAAAGTCGTAGATTCAAGACGACGTATAGGGACTGACACCTGCCCAATGCCGGAAGGTTAAGGGGAGAGATTATTCTGACTTTGTCGGGAGAAGTCTCAAACTGAAGCCCCGGTGAATGGCGGCCGTAACTATAGTTTGGACCACTCGCCATAAAGCGATGGCGGGCAAGCTGTGGTTCCGTTAACAAATCTGGCTATATGCTGGGAAGTCCTGTTAGGCTAATAGTACATTCCGAGAGATACGGAATAGTAACAATCTATTAGATAGGGACTATCAGCAGGAAAGACCTGGAGGAGGTCTCCGGATGAGAGAAGGAGTGGGGTACTATTTAGCAGGTTTTGCCGATGGAGAAGGAAGTTTCAATGTTTCCTTCCGGGCAAGACAAGACTATAAAGCTCCGTGGAAAATCTCCCTTTGTTTCAATATCTCCCAAAAAGAGAAAGTTATTCTTGCCTTATTCAAACGCCATCTGGGGTGTGGAATTTTACGCATGAGACCCGATGGTGTTTGGTATTACGAGGTGAATAACTTTAATGCTCTTTGGGAAAAAGTGATTCCCTTCTTTAAGAAATACAGATTTCTCTCTGCTAAAAAGAAACGTGATTTTTCAAAATTCTGTCAAATAGCGAAAATAATAAAAAAGGGAGAACATCTCACCGAAAAGGGTATCAAAAAAATTCTTGAAATAAGAAGAGGGATGAATGAGGGAGGTAAAAGGAGGTATAGTAATTCGGAGATCTTAAAGAGACTTCAGGAATCCTCAGAGACTATACGCCAGATCCGTCAAGAAGATTGGCGGAATGAGATAGTCCGGTCTTCTGGGAAACCAGAAGTTAACATAAACGAACGGTCCTAAGGTAGCGAAATTCCTAGTCGGGTAAGTTCCGACCCGCACGAATGGTGTAACAACTTGGGCGCTGTCTCAACGGGGGGCTCGGCGAAATTGTAGTAGCGGTGAAGATGCCGCTTACCCGCAGGTAGACGAAAAGACCCCGGAACCTTTACTGTACCCTGGTATTGGATTTTGGTCCGGTATGTGTAGGATAGGTGGGAGGCTGTGAAGTCCTGACGCTAGTTGGGATGGAGCCGACGGTGAAATACCACTCTTATCGTACTAAAGTTCTAACCCTGAACCATGAAGCTGGTCAGGGGACAATGCCAGGCGGGCAGTTTAACTGGGGCGGTTTCCTCCTAAAGAGTAACGGAGGAGTCCAAAGGTTCCCTCAGTGCGGTCGGCAATCGCACGTTGAGTGTAAAGGCATAAGGGAGCTTGACTGTGAGTCCGACAGGACGAGCAGGGGAGAAATCCGGGCTTAGTGATCCGGCGGTGGCAAGTGGAAGCGCCGTCGCTCAACGGATAACAGGTACTCCGGGGATAACAGGCTTATCGGTCCCGAGAGTTCATATCGACGGACCGGTTTGGCACCTCGATGTCGGCTCACCGCATCCTGGGGCTGGAGAAGGTCCCAAGGGTCCGGCTGTTCGCCGGTTAAAGCGGTACGCGAGCTGGGTTTAGAACGTCGTGAGACAGTTCGGTCTCTATCTCCTGTGGGCGCAGGATACCTGAGGGGAGTTCTCCTTAGTACGAGAGGACCAGGAGGAACGAACCTCTGGTGTACCAGTTGTTCCGTCCGGAGCAGAAGCTGGGTAGCCATGTTCGGTCGGGATAAACGCTGAAAGCATCTAAGCGTGAAGCCCACCCCAAGAAGAGGTATCCCTGAAGGCATCCCGTAGACTACGGGCTTGATAGGTCCCAAGTGTAAGCACCGTAAGGTGTTGAGCTTAGGGATACTAAGGAAGCCGTTTGGCTTGACCACAATAAAATAAATTCAAAATTTAAAAATCAAATAGCAAAATTTAGATTTTTCCCGGTAACCATACTGAGGAGGAAACACCCGTTCCCATTTCGAATACGGTCGTTAAGCTCCTCAAGGCCGATGGTACTGTGCTGGCAACGGCACGGGAGAGTAGGTAGTTACCGGGTTTTTTATTCCAATTGTTACAGACTTATAAAAATTTTTAGAATTCAAAAAGGGGTCTGACCCCTTTTACACATTGACACCCTTTCCAGATTTTTCTTGACGTCTCACATATATTTGTGAAAGAGAGACAAATAAAACGCATTGTTGATTTTTTGACGGATGTAATTGCAACATTATCACTTCGTAAGTGCAATTTTTTTCTCCTTATAAATTATTAAATTTAAATAATTTATTTTAGCCATTTTTTTGCACTTACGAAGTGTAAAAGGACACCTTTAATTTATTAAAGCCGTATGAAAATGGTGGATAGAGAGAGAAATTTGTGATAAAATAAATAAAAAATGGGTAATTTTATAATTATATTTTTGGTAATTAATTTTCTTAATTTCCATTTCCAGAGTGATTATTTTCAAAATTTACGCAGGATGAGAAATATAAAGCAAGTTCAATTTACTCTTGAGCGCATTCTTGCAGAAGAATATGTAAAGAAAAATATCCTTACAGGGATATTTACCGAACTGGGGAGATTTATTCCGGAGGATAGATTGGAAAAAATTCTTGCTGAGATTTCCATAGATAGGGATAAATTACGTGCGGTGATTGGAGAAAAATTAGAAAAGAAAGAGATTAATGTAGTAACGGTGATAGAGATGGTAAACATGGTAATAGAGCAACTCCGAAATAAAGGAGAGACAATTCCTTATTTTAAACCTGAAGAAAAGATGCGGATTGTGGAGAATGTGGTCTCCGCGCTTTTTGAGGTCCAGGAGATAACCCTGGACAAGGAACAGCGATACATCTTTTATGTTTATGTAGAGGAGAAGAAAGAGGAAATCATTCCCGCACACTTCTTAACCGAAACCCCCCGCAGTTGGGAGGAGAAATTAGATTTTTATGTGCGTTTCTATGCTTGGTATTATGAAAATTATTATGGTGAAGAACGCAGAGCAGAGGAGACGCGTTCTCTGATGGAGAGAAATAAATCTGGACGCTATTATTTTCTGGAGAAGGCAGACCCGAGGGTAGTGGTGGTGAATTTAGTAAAATTACAGAGATTTTTTGATTCTGTTTCCAGTGAAAGAATTAAAGTCTTAGAATACCCTATTCTTTCTGCACGCAATGCTGAATATGTGATTAATCGGGCAAAGGCAATAGACAGACTGGTAAAAGAGAAGGGACTTAGGGTCGGTTATCGTTATGGAGAAGGGATTGAAATTACTGACCCGGAAATTTTAACCATTAGTGCTAAAAATATAGAAGATAATCTGGAACTCTTAAATTTTAATGGACTTACATTTGAACGCTTCCAAACGGATTCCCGTCTTGGTTTATACAGAGAGCTTCTTTATCTTTCCCATTTTAAACTCTTAACCAACCTAAGATTTCTTAAACATTTAATAGAGCGAGAAGGAGCGGTAATAGACATTTTTAAGAATGCCTATCTTTTAAAACAAATCTTCTGGAGATTGCAGAATAATTATATGGTTCTGAAAATTCTGGGGGCAAAGATTACTCCGGCTCGCTTGAATTACACGGAAGGTGAAATGTTTGATAATTTAAAAAAGGGGACGATTGAGACCCAGGGATTCAGTCCTGAGCAGGTTGAGAAACTTATAAATAATTTAAAAACGATGCTTGGGGGGCAGGGAGAATTTATTAACTGGTATACTCAGGAAGACATCCCTCCGGAAGAAAAGGAGAGGAGGAAGGATTTTTATACTCAAAGGGCAGAGGCAAATATAATTTTTGATAATAAGGGTTATAAAGAATTAAATATTCCGAAGTATTCTCTGTTTTCTCTGATGACTTATATCTATTTAACCAATCGTCTGGGGATGGCAGTGATGGATTTTGCTGGGATTATTTTGAAAGATCCGAAAAATCTGAGTTTAGATTTGGGAAAAGATTTGAGAAGGAAATATGCTTTGGACGATGACGATACCGCTAAACTGAATATGGTAATTGGACTGGAAATCAGTAAACAGAAATAAACCCTTTAATACCTTTTGTTTTTGTCTTCATATTTATCATCCCTGGGCAATTTAATTCCCTCTGCGGAAGGGGGGATTTGAACCCCCAAGACCATTTGCTCACTACGCCCTGAACAGAGAAAGAAAGTATTTTGGATTCAATATCAGCCATTTTACGGAATATCCAAACGGTGAAATTTCTATTTTGCAAAAAAGATAACATTTTTATTTTGCAACAACACAACAAGTAAAAAAAACT
>JAMWCM010000011.1 GCA_023818355.1 Candidatus Omnitrophota bacterium | reverse complement strand
TCGAGCGCCTTACCATATTCTGGCCGTCTACCTGTGTCGGATTGCGGTACGAACACTCCTCCCTTTCGCCATCAGGACTGTTTCTCGGCAGTTTAGTTTCTACCAGTTTGCCCTCGCCGTAGCTCGGACTCCCTTACACCCCTCACCTCGCTGAATATACGAGGCTACAGGTTTGGACTCCGTAAGTCTTCACGGAGCTGGCTTAACTTCCTGCGTCATCCTTAGGCTTACCGCTTGCGCAGCACAAAAGAGAAGTGGTGCCGGGATATTAACCGGCTCTCCATCGCTTACGCCCTTCGGCCTCAGCTTAGGCTCGACTAACCCTGGGCGGATTAACCTTCCCCAGGAAACCTTAGACTTTCGGCGTCCCGATTTCTCATCGGGATTTTCGCTACTTATACCGGGATTCTCTCTTCCACTCACTCCACGGTCGCTTACGCTTCCGCTTCACTGTGGTGGAATGCTCCCCTACCCTCTGTACCTTGGAGTACAGGGTCGCAGCTTCGGTAGCAGGCTTAGCCCCGATTATTGTCGGCGCAAAATCGCACCCACCATTTTCATGGTAGGTAATCGACCGGTGAGCTGTTACGCACTCTTTAAATGATGGCTGCCTCTAAGCCAACATCCCGGTTGTCTAAGCGATTTCACATCCTTTTCCACTTAGCCTGCATTTAGGGACCTTAACTGGCGATCTGGGTTGTTCCCCTCTCGACCACGGACCTTATCGCCCGTAGACTGACTCCCGAGATAGAGGAAAATGGTATTCGGAGTTTCGTTGGGTTTGGCAACCTGGTAGGGTCCCTAGCCCATCGAGTACTCTACCCCCATCTCCCAATCTCGAGGCTAACCCTAAAGTTATTTCGGGGAGAACCAGCTATCCCTGGGTTTGTTTAGCCTTTCACTCCTACCCACAGTTCATCCCACAGTTTTTCAACACTGACGGGTTCGGACCTCCCCCCGATGTTACTCGAGGTTCATCCTGACCATGGGTAGATCACCCCAGCTTCGGGTCTACCCTGTATAACTAAGCGCCCAGTTAGGACTCGGTTTCCCTACGCCTACCTCCGAAGTTAACTGGAGTTAAGCTCGCTATACAGGAGTAACTCCCCGGCTCATTATGCAAAAGGTACGCCGTCACCCCACTCTTTCTGAAGAAAAAGCAGGGCTCCGACCGCTTGTAAGCTTATGGTTTCAGGTACTATTTCACTCCCCTCACCGGGGTACTTTTCAGCTTTCCCTCACGGTACTTGTGCACTATCGGTCAGAAGCGAGTATTTAGCCTTGGCCTGTGGTCAGGCCGGATTCCTACGGGGTTTCTCGTGTCCCGTAGTACTTGGGATACTTCCCTGTGGCTTTGGGATTTCGCATACAGGACTTTCACCCTCTGCGGTTAGGCTTTCCAGCCTATTCTGCTATCCCTCTACCACTTTATGGAAAGTCCCGCAACCCTCTGACATTAACTGCCAGAGTTTAGGCTCTTCCCTTTTCGCTCGCCGCTACTGGGGGAATCCCCTGCGGTTTCTTCTCCTCAGGATACTGAGATGTTTCACTTCCCCTGGTTAGCCTCTCTTACCTATGTATTCAGTAAGAGATACTCCGCTTTTTTCGGAGTGGGTTTCCCCATTCGGAAATCTCCGGATCAATGCCTGTTTGCGACTCCCCGGAGCTTATCGGAGCTTACCCCGTCCTTCTTCGCCTGCTTCTGCCAAGCCATCCACCATAAGCCCTTAGTAGCTTGACCACAAATTTTGCTCGGCTTTTCCCAAATTTTCAAAGAACAGAATTCAAAATTCTGGAGATGGCGGGATTTGAACCCGCGACCCCTTGAATGCAAATCAAGTGCTCTCCCAGCTGAGCTACATCCCCATCCTTTGCTCCGCAAAGGAAATCCTCTCGGCTATACAAATCGGTGATGGGCCCAACTGGGATCGAACCAGTCACCCCTGCGTTATCAGCACAGTGCTCTGCCAACTGAGCTATGGGCCCGTAATCTCCTTTTTCTCTACGAACCCTGCTCCTCTTTTGAAACAAAAGACAAAATCTATTTTTGCCGGATCCTTCCCTCTTTATTCTCCCTTAGAAAGGAGGTGATCCAGCCCCAGCTTCCGCTAGGACTACCTTGTTACGACTTAGTCCCTCTTGCCAAACACACCTTGGGCACCTCCCTTCCCAATGTTTCCATCGGGATTGGGTCAGCGACTTCAGGTGCATTTGACTCAAGTGACTTGACGGGCGGTGTGTACAAGGCCCGGGAACGTATTCACGGCGGCATGGCTGATCCGCCGTTACTAGCGATTCCGTCTTCATGGAGTCGAGTTGCAGACTCCAATCTGAACTGAGGGAACTTTTTAGGGATTTGCTCCACCTCGCGGTCTTGCTTCCCGTTGTAGTTCCCATTGTAGCACGTGTGTGGCCCAGGGCATACAGGCCATACGGACTTGACGTCATCCTCACCTTCCTCCTTCTTACAGAAGGCAGTCCCCTTAGAGTGCTTCCCGATGGTTAAATCGGGAGTGGCAACTAAGGGCAAGGGTTGCGCTCGTTGTGGGACTTAACCCAACACTTCACAGCACGAGCTGACGACAGCCATGCAGCACCTGTGCAGGCTCCTGACTTAACAGGTCGTCCCCCTTTCGGGTTCCTACTTCCTGCATGTCAAGCCCTGGTAAGGTTCTTCGTGTAGCATCGAATTAAACCACATGCTCCACCGCTTGTGCGGGCCCCCGTCAATTCCTTTGAGTTTTAACCTTGCGGCCGTAGTCCCCAGGTGGGGTACTTAACGCGTTAGCTACGGCACCCCTGTTTGACCAGAGATACCTAGTACCCATCGTTTACGGCTAGGACTACCAGGGTATCTAATCCTGTTCGCTCCCCTAGCTTTCGCATTTCAGCGTCAGTTTCGGTCTAGGAAGCCGCCTTCGCCACGGGTGTTCTTCCCGATATCTACGCATTTCACCGCTACACCGGGAATTCCGCTTCCCTCTCCCGAACCCAATCCCTGCAGTTTTCTGGGCAGTTCTTCAGTTGAGCTGAAGGATTTCACCCAGAACTTACAGAAACGCCTACATGCCCTTTACACCCAGTGAATCCGAGTAACGCTTGCCACCTCCGTATTACCGCGGCTGCTGGCACGGAGTTAGCCGTGGCTTTCTCTGTCCGTACAGTCAATCCCACCCTTATATTCTAAGGGCTGGACTTATTCCGGACTAACAGCGCTTTACATCCCGAAGGACTTCATCGCGCACACGGCGTCGCTGCATCAGGCTTTCGCCCATTGTGCAAGATTCTCGACTGCTGCCTCCCGTAGGAGTCGGGGCCGTGTCTCAGTCCCCGCGTGGCTGGCCGACCTCTCAGTCCAGCTACCCGTCATCGCCTTGGTAGGCCATTACCCTACCAACTAGCTGATAGGACGCAAGCCCTTCCTCTTGCGGTAGCATTCTGACTTGCGTCAGAATTAAGCCACCTTTCCCCCGAAAAACTTATGTCTTTCGGAGCTTATCCGGTATTAGCCCACTTTTCAGTAGGTTATCCCGGTCCAGAGGGTAGGTTACTTACGCGTTACTCACCCGTTTGCCGCTACCCGACTTTCATCGGGTCGCACGACTTGCATGTCTAATCCACGCCGCCAGCGTTCACTCTGAGCCAGGATCAAACTCTCCAAATAAACAAATATGGAATTGAAGGAAGAACCCGGCTATTTTTCAAAGAGCAGGAAATAAAAAAGGCATCGTGACGATGCCTTTAAATTAAATCCCATCCTCACGATAAAAATCACTTATCCAAATTTATTCAGAGAGCCTTTCAATTAATCTCCCTTTTAACCAAAAGGATTATAACAAATTTAACCTTTTTTGTCAAGTATTTTTTTAGAAAATTTCTTTTCTCCTTCTTCCCTTTAAAAATATAGCATAAATTTTTTGTTTTGTCAATAATTTTGCACTATTTTTTCCCCGGGACAACTTTATAAATAATCTCTCCCTCCTTCCCCATTTTTAATTCTTCGCGCGCCACTTTCTCTATATAAGCCGGGTCATGGTGAAGTCTATCAATCTCCTGCACCATTTTCTCATTCTCTTCTCTTAGACGCTTTATTTTACTTTCTAATTCTTTTTTATGGGAAGACAATCTCTCAATCTTAACAAATCCAGGTAAATAAATAATTACCAGAATAACGCCGATAATAAAGAACTTAAAAGGAATTTTTCTGAAAATCATTTTGCACTTATTTTAAATCTAATTTTTTTAAGCAATTTTTCTCCTGCATATATTGCCTTTTCGCCCAATTCTTCTTCAATGCGTAAAAGTTCATTATATTTAGCAATGCGTTCAGAACGACATAATGAACCGGTCTTAATCTGTCCTGCTTCTGTAGCTACTGTCAGATGAGAAATAAAAACATCTTCGGTTTCCCCGGAACGATGGGAAATAATCGCCGTGTAATGTCTTGCCTTCGCTAATTCTATTACCTCCAGTGTCTCCGTAAGCGTCCCAATTTGATTTAATTTTATGAGAATAGCGTTGGCTACCTTCTCCGTAAAACCTCTCTTTAACCTTTCGGGATTGGTAACAAATAAATCATCTCCCACCAGTTGAATCTCCTTGCCCAATCTTTCGGTCAACAACTTCCATCCTTCCCAGTCATCCTCCGCTAAGCCATCTTCAATAGAAAAAATAGGGTATTTGTTTATCAAATTCTCATAGAAGTTAATCATATCATAACTACTTTTTTCAGAAGGGATCTCGGTTTTTAAAATATACTTACCATTTTGGTAAAAAGCACTAGATGCTGAGTCTAAGGCAAGAAAAATATCCTCTCCGGGTTTATATCCTGTTTTTTCTATGGCTTCCACTAAAAGTTTAAGCGCTTCTTCATTGGAAACCAGATCCGGAGCAAACCCCCCTTCATCACCTACGGCTGTAGAAAGTTTTTTTTCTTTAAGGATTTTCTTAAGAGTATAAAATACCTCTGCCCCCGCCCTTAATGCCTCTTTAAAGGAATTAAATCCCACAGGAGCAAGCATAAATTCCTGTAAATCAAGATTATTATCTGCATGGAGTCCTCCATTGAGAACATTCATTAAAGGAATGGGAAGAAGTTTTACCTCTTTTCCTCCTAAATAGCGAAAGAGAGGAATTTTTTTACTATGAGCAGAAGCACGCGCAACAGCCAGAGATACACCCAAGAGAGCATTTGCCCCTAAATTTTTTTTCTCCTTTGTCCCATCAAGTTGAAGCAATAATTTATCTATCTTTCCTTGGTCAAAAGGATTTTTACCTTTTAACTTGGGAGCAATAATTTCATTAACATTTTTTACTGCCTTTAAAACTCCTTTTCCCAAAAAGCGTAACTTATCCTGGTCACGTAGTTCCCAAGCCTCATGTTCTCCTGTAGAGGCTCCCGAAGGAACAGCAGCACGGCCTAAGACGCCATTAGAAAGAATAACCTCTACCTCTACCGTCGGATTCCCCCGGGAATCTAAGATTTCCCTGGCTTTAATTTTACTTATTGTTGGTCTCATTCAAAATCTTTACCCTCCTTCCTTCTATCTTTAATCTACCCTCTACAAATAATTTTATTGCCTGAGGATAAATCCTGTGCTCTTCTTGATGAATGCGCTCTGCCAAAGTTTCTTCCGTATCATCATCCCTTACTTCCACTGCTGCCTGTAGGATAATTGGACCATGGTCCACCTTTTCATCCACAAAGTGAACTGTGGGACCGGTAATTTTTACTCCATACTCCAAGGCATCCTTCACTCCCTGAGTTCCTTTAAAGGAGGGAAGGAGTGCAGGGTGAATGTTTAAAATCCTATTCCTGTATCTCTGCACAAAATCCGGACTGAGCATCCGCATAAATCCCGCCAGACAAATCAAATCAATCTTTTTCCTTTCCAAGTGTTTAATGATTTCTTTCTCAAAATCTTTGCGGGTAGGAAAATCCTTCGGTTCAATTACCAATGTTTCAATACCGGCTTCCTTTGCCCTTACTAAAGCATAAGCATCCCGGTTATCAGAAATCACTAAGGCAATCTCTGCCTTTATTTCTCCACATTTTACCGCCTCAATAATTGCCTGAAGATTTGTCCCTCTACCAGAACAGAAAACGGCAATTTTCATCCTCAGAACTCATTATTTTTCCTGTTTATTCTCCGACGGTTTTTTCTCAGGTAATTCCTCTTCCTGCATCCCTTTCTTAAATTCTCCAATAGACCTTCCCAAAGCACGGGCAATCTGAGGTAGACGACTTGCCCCAAAGACAAGCAAAAGAATAATTAAAATTACAATCAACTCCGGCATCCCTATCCCAAACATTATCTTACCTCCTATTTTAATATTTTACTATTTAACGGCTGAAAATTCCGATAACTGCTTTATCCTTTTCAGCATATTGGGATGGGTACTCAAAACCTCCATCAATTTATCCACAAAACTTAACTTAATACGCTTTGCCCGTAAAACTTCCAATTCATTAATATCAATCGTCCCCGACATATCCAGGTCAAGTTGTCTTAACTCATAAATCTCATTTGAGGCTTTTGAAGGGTCGTTGAGAAAAAATGCCTTTAAGCCCTCCACTTCTCTTAAATCTTCCCTGTTTATCCGTGCAGAACCATAAACTAATTTATAGAGTGCTGAGGCAAGCCAGGTGGGATGATTGCCTAAGCGGATAGAACCCAGGTCAGCAAAATATTCCCGAATACGCGAAGCATAGAGAACTAAGAGATTGGTAACAAAATAAAAAATAAATGCTACTAAACCAATTAAAGCAGTGCTTGGCCCACGTTCGTCTCTCCTTCTTCCTCCGCCAAACCACATAAAATGCCAGGCAATTCTATAGAGAATCATCGGAATCACGGAAAGAATGGTTATGGTCAAAACATCGCGATTCTTTAAATGACTTATCTCATGCCCTAAAACTGCACGGAGTTCATTTTTATTTATAAGTTTAAGTATCCCCTGGGTTACACATACCCTTCCGTTGCGCGTCCCATGTCCGAAAGCAAAGGCGTTAGGAAGATAAATGGAAGAAATCCCTATCTTAGGTTTGGGGATATGGGCTTTTTCGGCCAGCTCTTCTACCATCCGATGGAGTTCCGGGGCTTCTTCTTTATCTACATATTTTATATGCATCGCCCATTCCACAATTTTTGGACCGAGCAAATACTGAATAAACATCAAAAAAAGAGAAACAGTTAAATAGAAATAAAAATTGGTTATCCCCATCTGCACCCCAATCAGTGTAACCAGCAAATACAAAATGGAGAATAAAACTGCGAGAAGAAGAAACATCTTTATTCTCAGGATAAACATATCCCTCACCTCCTCAGCTAAAATGAAGAGATTACAGACTGTTTTTATTATAACAAAAATAAAAAGATTTCACAAGTTTATATTGAAAAAAATTGTTCAAATATACGGTAAAATATATTCTGGGTTATTCTGTAAGAAAAATTTAAAAATGAAGAGAAGGAAAATTGCGGAAATATACGGCTTAAAATAAAGGAAACCATTAACAGGTTAATAAGATAGATTAAGGTAAGCGAAAAAAGATAGCCTGCCTGAATTAAATCGGGCTGAATTCTCCTCAGGGATTCTGCGGTCATAAGAATATGCAAACTGAGGCTAAATCCAAGTACGAAGAGAAAGGCTCTCAGATAAATAATATCTAACCTATAAGAGGCATTAAGAATAAAAAACAAGAGAGAAAAGATTAAAAAATAAAAGGGGAAAATATAAGGAGCGATTAAGGTAAAGAAATTAACCTTATCGGTCTTTACCTCCCCTCCTTTATCAGAAATTTTTATCCTTTTAATTCTTCCTCCACTCAACCAGGAAAAGAAGGCGTGAACCATCTCATGGCTAAAAACATAAATCCGTTGGGGTTTGAAAATAAAGAGATGAATAATGAGATATAAAATCACTCCCCATAAAAAAGCTATTTCCTGTGGAGACTGAGGCAAAACCTGACCTAACTCACGATAAAAAGCCAGGGAGGCTCCCCAACAGAAAGGAATGAGTAAAATCCCCAGGATAAATTTTAAAATACATAACCACATTTAAATAGATTGGGTTTTTATTTTTATATTCGCCGTTTGATTTTTCACTAACCGATCCGTTCCCTCCCATCCATATAGGGACGGATAACCTCGGGGATGGTAATTGAACCGTCTTTATTCTGGTAGTTTTCTAAGATACAGATTACGGTTCTGGCTAAGGCAACACCTGAACCATTTAAAGTATGCACATACTCAAGATTGCGGGTTTCTTTTCTTCTAAATCTGATATTTGCCCTGCGTGCCTGAAAGTCTTCAAAATTACTGCACGAGGAAACTTCTAAGAATTTACCTATTCCTGCTGCCCAGGCTTCCAAGTCATAACATTTTGCTCCGGCAAAACTCAAGTCTCCGGTGGAAAGTAAAACCACCCGATAAGGAAGATTAAGTTGCTGTAGAACTTCCTCAGCATCTCTTACCAACAACTCATGTTCTCTGTAAGAATCCTCGGGTTTAGTAAATTTTACTAACTCCACTTTATCAAACTGATGTACCCGAATCAGACCTTTTGTGTCCTTACCGTAAGAACCCGCCTCCCTTCTGAAGCAGGGGGTATAAGCGGTGTAATAAATGGGGAGGTCATCTTCTTCCATAATCTCATCACGATGGAGATTGGTGAGGGGAACTTCCGCAGTAGGAATCAAGAAAAAATCATCGTCTTTAAGTCTATACATATCCAGTTCTAATTTGGGGAGCTGGCCGGTAGCAGTCATACTCATTCTATTCACCAGTGCAGGTGGCCAGATTTCTTTATAGCCATGCTTTTTTGTATGTAGCTCAAGCATAAAATCAATGAGGGCACGCTGAAGTCTCGCCCCTTCCCCTTTAAACAGGACAAAGTTTGAACCAACCATTTTTGCTGCACGTGGAAAGTCAATTATCTCCAGATTTTCTCCCAATTCTAAGTGACTGCGGGGAGTAAAACTAAATTCTTTTGGCTTTCCCCAGGTTCTTAAAACTTTATTGTAAGAAGAATCCGGACCCACTGGAACCGTCTCATGGGGAATATTCGGAATATTTAAAAGCAGATTTTTCAACTTCTCCTCAAGCAGAGAAAATTTCCCTTCTAATTGTTTAATCCGTTCAACAATCATCTTGGATTCCGCAATCTTCTCCTGAGGTTTTTTCTTATCCTGGATTAACTTACCTATCTCCTCAGAAATTATATTTCTCTGCCGACGCAACTCCTCCAATTCCCGCAGTAATTTTTTCTTTTCTGCATCCACTTCAAGGAGTTCATCCAACAAATCTTCCTGCATTCCCCGATTCCTTAAAGCAGCCCTTACTTTCTCAGGATTTTCCCGAATAAATTTTATATCTAACATAATCTTATCCCTTAATTACACCCAAAGGTTTCATCCGACAAACAATCTTGGAAATCCCTGCTCCCTGAACCACCTTTACCACCTCATTCACATCCTTGTATGCCGCAGGAGCTTCCTCAGCCAAAGTCTCTCTGCCTGAAGACATCACGATTATTCCTATCTCCTCCAATTCGCGAGCAATATTTCTTCCTTTGCTTGACTTAATTGCTTGCGCGCGTGACATAACCCGGCCTGCACCATGACATGTAGAGTAAAAAGTCTCCTCAGCTTTTTTGGTCCCTACAAGTAAATAGGAATTCCTTCCCATATCTCCAGGGATAATCACTGGCTGTCCTGTTTCTTTATATCCTTCTGGTAATTCAGGATGACCTGGTCCAAAGGCGCGGGTTGCTCCTTTACGATGAACACAGAGGGTTTTCTCTTTCCCATCAATAATATATTTCTCAAATTTAGCAATGTTATGAGCAACATCATAAATTAAAAACATACCCAAGGCTTCCCAACTTTTATTAAATACACGCTCAAAAGTAATCCGGGTCAGATGCATCAGGCATTGTCTATTTGCCCAGGCATAATTTGCTGCACAGCGCATTGCTGAGATGTATGCCTGTGCCTCGGAAGAATCTATGGGAGCACAGGCAAGCTGTCTGTCGGGAAGAGAAATATTATATTTTCGCACTGCTTTGCCCATTATTTCCAGATAATCATCACAAACCTGATAACCCAGACCGCGGGAACCGGAATGGATCATTATGGTAATTTGGCCTTCCCGCAAACCAAATTTTTCCGCCAGGGTCCGGTCATAAATCCGCTCTATCACCTGAACTTCCAAAAAATGATTGCCCGAACCAAGAGTTCCTGACTGTCTTTTACCCCGTTCATAGGCACGCTCGGAAACATCCTTAGGGTCTGCTCCCTCCATACAACCTCTTTCCTCAGTGGATTCTAAGTCTTCCTTAATTCCATATCCTTTGGATACTGCCCAGCGCGAACCTTCAACCAATAAGGTGCGTTCCTCCTGAACAGAAATCCTTATCTCACCGGTTGAACCCACACCTGCAGGAATGGTATGGAATAAGGCAGAGGTCAGTTCTTTTATTTTTGGTTTAACCTCATCAATAAACAGATTCGTCTTGACCAATCTGACTCCACAATTAGAAACCACAAAATTATTGGCAATAAAGTTATGATGCGGATGGGCAACCATAAAGTCATAGACATAACCATCGTATTTAATTTCTTCCTTAGAGACAACTTCATCCCAAACCATGCCCGATTCACCTAAGCCTTCAGAGTAAATCTTAACAAAATCCTCAAAACTTAAGCATTCTTCGCCAAAATAGCGAGGCGAAGTTTTTCTACCTTCATAAAAAGACCGTTCAATAAACCTTGAATTACTTTGAGGAAGATCTATCTTTTGATATACCTCTTGTAAATTTAATCCTTCTTGTCTTAAGGCTACTACTTGTAAGGCTAATTCTTCTCTCTTTTTGATAAATAATTTTTTCTCCTTTAAATATTGGATAGCCAAATTGGCTAGAAATCTCCTCTTTCGGTTATATTCAAAATTTATCTTGGCATAAAGTTTAATAAGATTTTCTGATTCATTGGAAAGAATCAATCTAATCCTGTAAGAATTTTTATCCTTTTTTTCATCATAAACTTCTTCCTGCTGGCTAATTTTCTGTGTCACAATGCCAAATTCCTTCAATAAGAGAGAAATTTGTCTTAAGAAATCTAATCCACTTTGTAAAGCCTCTATTTTTTTATTCAGAGAGATAATTGGACAATAAAAATTAGTTCCATGATTTGTCAATGTAGATGGTGGGGACATCTCTGCTCCAAAAAAAGAAGCGAGAAATAATCTCTTCTGCCACAGAGGAATCTTAAAAATCCATTTAGGTAAAGAATATTTTTGTTTTGCTTTATTACCCAGAGGCATGCCGAGACAAACTAAGACAATTGCAAAACTACTGCTTACAACTCTAAAACAGTTTTCAATATCATGGAATTCATAAATTTTATAAGGATTTTTAATCTTATGTTTTCTTTGTCGTTTATAAATTCTTGAAGGTGTAAAGCCAATTTTTTGTATATCTTTTCTAATTTCTTCCAAATCTTCTTCTTTTCCCCAGAACCAAGTTACCCCTTTGCCAGTTTTATTGTTAAAATATACCAATCCATTACCTAAACAATAGCCAAAAATTTTCAAGAAAAAGGGAAAGGAGGGTGAATTAAATTTAATGGGTAGAAGATTTAGCTTCTCCAAATTTTTAATTATCTGCTGTATCCCAGGACCAGGGGAATCTTTATTGAGCTTTAAGAGTAAGCTCTTTATTCGCCTTTCGTCCACAATAATCTCCTCTGAGGGTTCTTCGTATTTTATCCCTTCAAAAGGATAAAGAGCTACTGCCTCATTAACTCTGATTCTTTTAACTTCTTTCATACCATCTTTGGTATAAAAGGGATGGTCTTCAGTGGCGATTATTTCCTTCCCTGTTTTTGTACAGATTCGAAATATCTTTTTATTTAAAGGCTTTTCTATCAGAAAAGCCCGAATTTTTGTAGAAGTAATTTTTTCTTTGGTAAAATCAACACAAGATAGGTTCTCTTTGGGAAAAATTTTTTTGTAATTTTTGATGGACAAAAAATATCCTAAATCATTCAATATAAAAGAATTACCACAAAGGCAATTCACATCGTAGCCCACACCCCCTGGAGAAATCACCCCTCCTTTCTCGGGATCGGTAGCCGCTACTCCGCCAATGCAGAAACCGTATCCCCAGTGGATATCCGGCATGGCTAAAGAATATTTTACAATCCCCGGTAGAAAGGCAACATTTGCCACCTGCTCAGGTGCCTGGTCCTGCCGGATCTCCTGAAGCATCTTCTCATCAGCATAGATAATTCCCTCCACCTGCATTCCCTGCTTGTAGCTTTTGGGAATACGGAAGCGATAATCATCAATCTTCTCTAAAGGACCATTCCAAGGTGCACCCATTATTTTCTCCCTGCGTTTGGGTTGAGGATTTTGGATTTAGGATTTAACATTTCTCACTGTAAACTATATCAGACATCAAAAATTATCTCTGTTTTATACAAACCCTTTTCTTTCTCAATCCCCAGCGCGTGATAAGTAACCGCCTTGATCTCTTTCTTCAAAATGTGCTTTTGGGGGTCAAATTTTTCTCCTTCTGCAAAACCAGCCACCTCCTGACTAGTTAATTTTAAAATCCGAAATTTTTTGAAGAGGTATCCCTCTACAGCATAATAACTATGCAATCCACGCAACCAATTAATTAAAAGTTCATTTTCATCTTCCGCAGATTTTTCTATTTCTATCTTTTCTTTAGACTCCACTTTCTCTATATCGGCAATTAAATCAAACATTGCATAAGCAGAATTAGAAAATAAATCTTTCAATGTCTTCCCATATACTCTGATTCCCAAATCTGCTGTGTGATTAAGCAATTCATATATTTTCATTACTATTATTATATTAAAAAGAATACAATAGTCAAAGAAAATGAAAGAATTTTTTAAATAAATATTCCCGACAACTGCAGTTAAAATTTTTAAACTGCTATCTATATTTCTTCCTTAATTTTTTAATCTTCTCCTGCACAAACCAAGAAAAAAAATTACGGTATTTCTTCTGCAGATAAGTTTTTTTCCAATCCTCAGAAGTAATTATTTTACGACAGTGCCTACTTCCGCAACTGCATTTAAAACGGTACCTAAACCCCGCATCCGTCATCGCATAATCGTAAGTAATCTCCTCCCCCGGTTTTATATTTCTCATTGCTACCATAACGAGATGACCTTTTATTCCCGCATTGGGCTGGCAACTGTGATTAAAATAATCATCATCCTCCAGAAACCTTCCCTTGCGGTCAGAAACAAGAAAAAATCCATCCGCAATCTGTGTAGCGTAATGGTAAATCTTAGGAAATCCTTTTTTGGAAATTTCTCGCAACTGTCTTTCGGTAACAATATCTCCTCCCCAGACAGCAATTATCTCCCCCTTTTTAATCAACTCCTTGGCAAACACTCCTTTCCCGGAGATAACTGATTTAGAAACTTCTGCTTTATTAATCACATATGAATGTTTCAACATAAACAAATCCTCCTTAAAACAATTCCTCTCTTTTTTAATTCTTTTATCACTTCCTTGAACCCAACCCCATCCTTAGCAAGTTCTTCCGCAAAGATAATCCCTTTTTGGGAAAAACCTTTTAAAAAAAGAGTTTTACATATGGCTACCGAAAATGCTGAAGAAATCTTCTGCATAGAATTAAACAACTCCTTCCTTCTACTGAAAGAATACATTTCCCAGAAAACAATTTTTTTTCTACCCTTTCTCAATTCTATAAAGGCAAGGGTATAATTGTCTCTCTTTACCCCTTCCAGAATATTGCGTGTGTAATTTAGGTTTTGTCTATCTAAGAATGAGAAATTCTCTAAAAAATAAAAAAAATTCATAAACCCTTCCGGTCTAATTACCCGAAAATGAAAATTGAGAAATCTCTTTTTTTCAAAAATGTTCTCAAAGCCACTCACGGAGAAATAACTCTCTGCAGGTATACTTAAGAATTTTTCTTTCTGATAACCCGAAAATGGAGGGCAGTTTACTCTTTTACCCTGAATTATCTGCCAGGAAAAAAGTCTGTGCTCCTGAATTAAATCCTCAAAGCACCATAAAAAGGGAAAAAAGAATTTCTTAGGCGAAAGCGAACCCGCCTTTATCTCCACACTATCAATTTCCGGATTAAGGTGAATTTCTCTTCCCACAATAAAATTGACCAATCCTGGAGAAAAACCACATCCCGGGACAACGAGAATTTCTGCTTTTTCTATCTCACCTTTTCTCCTTAAATAGAATGGAGGGTCTAAATCAGAAATATCCAAGAGATGCTTCTTGTATTTTATGGCTAATTCCAACCCTAAGGGAGCATCTTTTCCGGGGAGAGAAGAAATAATTAAAGAAAAATCGCGCACTTTATTCTTAGAAAGAAGAGATGAGAAAAATTCTATTTTTTTGATACCCTCTAAATCCTTAAGCTGAGTAAAAACTGCGCAAGCAATCCTTCCTTCTCCTAAGATTAAAATAGAGAAATCCCCCTTCATCGTCTTCCTCTATGTTAGCCAGAGAGAAGGGATAACTAAACTGGCGAGATGGATGGCTGGACTGTAGTATTTCAGGGAGGTGGGATGCTTAATCCGAGAATTATATCTTGAATTTAAAGTCTTCAGGCTAATTCTCTGGGGATTATATATTTTTGAGGCAAGAATAAAACAATATTCACAGCCGCAACTGTAAGAAGGCATCGGTAGTCTCAACAGAACTACATATTTAAAAAGCGTCCGCAGATGTTCCAGAGAATCTCTTAAGATATTCTTGAAATCAAGAAAAGGACCAGCCTGAAAAATGGCTACCCCCTCTTTCTTCAGCGCCTTAGAAACATCTCTATAAAAAGCAAATTCAAAAAGAACCTTTCCCGGCCCAACGGGATCAGTAGAATCTACCATCGCCACATCGTAAGTGCCCAAATTATTCTTTACAAACCTTGCTCCATCTTCAAAAAATAAATTTACCCTTTTATCTTGAAAAGCACCCCCAGAAACAAAAGGAAGGTATCTCTGGCACAACCTGGGGATTTCTGGGTCAATTTCTACCATATGGATGGTCTCTATAATTCTATGCCGACATACCTCACGCAACACCCCTCCATCTCCACCACCGATAATCAGAATTTTCTTCGGTAGGGGATGGGTAAGTAAAGCGGTGTGCGCCATGGTTTCATGATAGATGGCTTCGTCCAGTTGAGAAAATTGGATAATTCCATCTAAAGCCAATATTTTTTTAAAGCCAGGGGTAGAAAAAATAAAAACTTCCTGAAATTTTGTTTTCTTCCGAAGAATCTCTTTTTCTATAAAAAAAAGGTCTCGCTTACATCTCCTCACCCCAGGAAAAGGGGTTTCTACAAACCATTTATTTTTATCAAAAGAAATTTTCCCCATCTCAACCTCTCTTTATCATCTTAATCCTTACTCTCTTAGGCAAAAAAACTTTTTTCAAATACTCTAAGGCAGTATAGGGCCGTGTATTTTTACCACAGGTAAAAATATCTATGGCAAGATAACCATACTCTGGCCAGGTATGGATGGCAATGTGCGATTCCGCCAAAATTACCACCCCCGTTATCCCTTGGTGCGGAAATTTGTGAACCGCTACTTTCAAGGGAGTGTTATTTGCTCTCTTTGCTGCTTCCCAGAGTATCTGTTTAATTTTAGCAGGATTTTCAATAAACTTAGGTGATTTAAAATCACCGATGAGATGGAAAGAAAGAAAACTCTTTTTTTTCATCTCACCTCCTCCGAATTTATTATTAATATAATTAACTACAAAAGAAGTTGTCAAGTATTTTCTATGAGCCTTATGAGTTATTTAAGAAAATAACCGAGAAATACTTTTCTCAAATATCTATGATTTCTTTAAATCCTGTCTTTTACTTCTCATACAGCCCACCAAAATCCCATCAAACCATTTCTCAAAAACCCGCTTATAATTTTTCTCCATCCATTCCCGAACAGCAAAGAAGCAAATCAATTTTTAGGTTATATTTAGAAAAAAACTAAAGATAGGGTGGGGAACTAATTCCTTTTCTCTAAATCTTTTAAGATTTTCAAAATCAAAGATTTTATCTGAGGGATAACATCTTTAATCGTGCGCCATACAAGTTCATACTTTATTCCAAAGTAGAAATGAATAAGTTTATCTCTCATTCCTGCCATCTCACTCTAAGGAATGTCGGGATATCTATTTTTTATTTCTTCGGGGATATTTTTAGCCGCTTCACCAATAATTTCAAACTTCCTTATCACTGCACTCGATGTTTTCTCATCCTCTATAAATTCTTCAAATTTCATACCTTCTACAAATTTTTCTATTGATCCCATTGCTCCCAAAATATCTTTTAGATAAAGTCGAGGATCTCTCATAAAAATATAGCTTCTTTTAAAATATTTTCCTTTATTTCTTCTCTGATTGTATCTATAGGAACAATATCAACAGGAAAACGAAATCTTTCTTCTAAGAAAATTGAAAGACCAACGAAATCAAAAAGATTTGCACCCTCTTCAAATTCCACCAATATATCTATATCACTCTTGGCATCCTGGTCTCCCCTCACAAAGGAACCAAAAACACCCCTTATATTTGCCTTATATTTTTGTCTGACTTCGTTTTCTAACCCTTTCAAAATTTTTATAACCATTTCCTTTTTCATAAACAAAATCTCCTTACTATTATTTCATTATAAATATATAATATTGAGTCATAATAATCAATATAAATTTTTCTAATTTCACTTCTTCTCATACAGCCCACCAAAATCCCATCAAACCATTTCTCAAAAACCCGCTTATAATTTTTCTCCATCCATTCCCGAACAGCAATGGAATTCTCAGCCAATGTCCCATCCCTCGGCCAGGAAGAGGAAACAACCCAGAATCTTGCTGAGATAGCCCTAATTTGGAGAAGTTTTGTGTAGAAGGAAGGAGAAAAAGGAGACCATTTATCTAATTCGGACCTTATCTTCTGTAGCTACGGTAAATTTATCTTTTAATTTTTCACCGAGTTGAACAATTATCTTCTTCAAGACATTTATTCTCATCTTGGGAACATCTAATTTTAACCGTAAAGAAACTTTAACATCGGGTAATCTTATTTTATTACTAAGGGGAATGGTTCTTCGTTTCTTATTATCTCAGCTCCACAAAGGAGGCAGGCTTGGATATCTTGTTTAGTAAGGTGAAGATAATCTTTCTGCCTTAATTTTTTCATCAATTACCTCCCCTTTAATCAATATAATCTAAAAACCAAATTTCGTCAATCCTATTTATTTAATTTTTTATTTGCTTCTGCCTAATAGTTATAGTATATTTATAAAAAATAGAAAAGGAAAAAAACAAGATGCACCTTGAATTTTACCCTAGCGATAAGCTAAAGGAAGAGATTAAAAAAATAGTGGGGAAATATTTAGATTTAAATGCCTATCAGATATTCTTCTTTGGCTCAAGAGTAAAGGGAGATAATTTTCCCTGTTCCGATATCGATATAGGAATTGAAGGGACAGAGGAGATTCCTCCTGAGGCTAAATTTAAAATAGAAGAGGAATTGGAAAACTTGCCAATTTTGTATAAAATTGAGGTTGTAGATTTTAAACATGTCTCTGAGGATTTTCGCCGGGAGGCTTTGAAATTTGTGGAATATATTAGATAAATCACCCATCTTTGAAGCCTTTGGGAAAGCTATTACACGATTTGAAGAGAGTTTAAAGCTTAAGAAGACTGCCATTACACGCGACTCAGCCATAAAACGCTTTGAACTCTGTTTTGACCTCGCTTGGAAATCCATAAAGGTATTTGCGCGTGAACAGGGAGTGGAGTGTTATTCTCCCCGCGAATGTTTTAAGACTGCTTTCCAATTAAAATTGATTACTTACAATGAAAACTGGATAAAGATGATTGAGGATAGAAATCTTACTACCCATCTATATAAAGAAGAACTTGCCGATGAGGTATATCAAAGATTACCTATATACTTGAAATTATTCAAGGAATTGAAAGATAAATTCTGAATATAAACTAAATTTCCTGTTTTATCTTACTTTCTCTCATACAACCCCACCAAAATTTCGTCAAACCAGCTCAAAAACCTACTTTAACCTAAAAATTTGTTTCCCCGATAAACATCAAATATTCCTCCGGCAACCAAATCCTCTTCTTTTCCTCCAAAAATCAAAAATTTCATCTCCCTCTCCACAATCAAAACCACTGGCTCTTTAAGCCAAGCGATCTCTCAGACTTTTCAATTTTTTCTTCAGAAGGAGTTATGCAACCGGTTTGAGGTCGAGTTCGCTGAAAGATTGTGTTTACCGTATCCTTAAAAATTTAGCTAAAACTGCTTCTTTTCATATAGCTCCACAAGATACCTTCAAACCAATATTTAAGAATTCTCTTATAATTTTTACTCATAAATCCAAGAGCCATTTCCATAAGGCCTTATATATTATCTCTTTACCCTTTATTTTTTCTTTTCCCTCAAAATCTTCCGTAATTATTAACCCCTTTTTAAGCTTAAACTCCTCCATGGATTTGAGGAGACCTTTCAATTCTCTATCTTTTGTTTCCCGATTAGTTATATCCCAGCATACTTGTATTGCCTGGGTTATATCCAGCCTTTCTTTTATCAAAAAATCTGTCTCTCTATCACCATATTGATTTTTCCAATAATAAATTTCTGTAAGGGGATGGTGACTTTGAATTTCTTTTAATTTTAAGGCTACAATATTTTCAGCAAGTCTTCTATAATTCTCTGAAAACTTAAAACCCACTGCATTGGATAATCCGACATCTATAGAATATATTTTTCTGGGACTGTTCTCCTGTTCTTTAACTGAATAAGAAAATCTTTTTATAAAAAATAATAGGTCTGAGGTTTCAATAAAGGAAGAAAATCTTCGGATTGTTTCTACCGGAAGTTGAATAAATTTTGAAATCTTATTGAAACTTACATAAGAAGAAATATTGGTGAGATAAAAACGCACAAGGGATTTCAACTTATCAATCTTTTTTATCTTAAATCTCTGAACAATATCACGATTTATTATATCCTCATAATAACTTACTAATATCCTTCTCTTAAATTCCTCATTTTTGCCTAAGGTAACTTCGGGAAAACCTCCAAAACGAAAATAATCCCTGAAAAGTCTTTTAATCTCTAAGGAATTTAAAATAGCTGTTTTTTGAGAATCTATATCTAAGCCATTGAAATTCAAAAATTCTGGAAAAGATAAAGGAAAAATCTCAAAGTATAACTGCCTTCCTGTAAGCAGAGTGGCTAATTCCTCGCTCAGAAGTTTGGAGGAAGACCCTGAGATTACCAAAAAGGCTTCTTTTTTCTCATTTAAGCTTCTCACAAATTTTTCCCATTTTTCTACATTTTGAACCTCATCAAGAAATATATACGGTTTATGCTGGGGTTTTATTATCTCATTATAGGCATCATAAATTTGTAAGAGAAATTTAACATCTAAATTTTCAAATTCAGGTTCTTCAAAATTTATGATTAATATATCATTCTCATTTACTCCCTCTTCTATCAGCCTCTTAGCCATCTGTTTAATCAAAGTAGATTTCCCACTCCTTCTTACACCTACAATAGAAATAATTTTATCAGTTTGAATAAATTCTAATAATCTATCTAAGTATGCTTTTCTTAATATTCCTATCTCAAGCTCTTTATTCCAGAAATTCCAAGTGTTTAATATCTCAATTATTCTTTCCTTATTCATATGATAAATCTGGATATTTTTATCATTTATATATGACAAATTTACAACAATTTAGCCTCCCTGTCAATATTTTTTATCTCTTCTCATACAACCCCACCAAAATCCCATCAAACCATTTCTCAAAAACCCGCTTATAATTTTTCTCCATCCATTCCCGAACAGCAATGGAATTCTCATCCAATGTTCCATCCCTCGGCCAGGATGAAGAGATAAGCCAGATGCGGCTATAAGTCCTAATCTTATGATTTACAATGGTTATCACTTCATCGTCATTTTTCCATAATGTTTGCCAATAAGGGTCTTCTTTATCAGAGATACAATAATAATCTTCTTTAAAAGAATTATTAAAATTAGGATGAAACTTAAGGTAATATATAAAAGATGCTCTTATACTCGGTGATGTATAAACTATTACATCATTCTCTTCCCAATCCTTATATATTAATCTCAAAATAGGTTTAATGGGCTTTTTAGTATATAATCCTATGTGATGAGATAAATCTGAAGGCATATAATTAAGAAAATAGTTGTTTAAAGACAATAAGATTAATATCATGATAGAAGTTATACCCGTATACCTCAGCCAAGATTTAAATAATTTGCTTAAACCATATCCTAAGAAAATAAAATAGAATATCGAGAAGGGAAGCAGTAACCTATCTAAATATATAGGTGTAATAATGCGAGAAATAAAAAAACAAATCCCTATGGGTAAAAAAAGAGAAAAAATGAGTAACCGAGAAAAAAATATATTTTTAAAAGAACAAAATAAACCCAAGATAAATGGAGGTGCAAAAAAAAGATGAGATAATTTATAAATAAATGGGTGTGCATTATAACCCAAATTAAAATTTTCAAGAGTAATAATCAACGATTTTAACGACGGTTTAGGAATCCACGACGAATGAGTCGCAAATATAGTTTGTCTAACAAAAATATCTAGCCATGGAGTAAAAAAAATCATTGAGAAAATAATACAACAAGCCCATTTTCTAAAAAGGATTTGGTGTTTTTTAAACAAAAAACATAATCCCTGAGCAAGAAATAGAAAGAGGGCAAAATAATTTACATACGGAAGAGTTACGAGGGACAAAAAATAAAATACCCAGTAGCGATTTTTTTTCTCCTGCAAAGCCAAGATAAAAAAATAAGTGTTCATTAAAATCATAAATGTAGTGAATGTATATCCCCTCACTTCTTGAGAATACCAAATGTGAAAAGGAGAAAATGTCATAATTATTAATAAGATAAGAGATGTTTGTCTATCAAATAATAGATTGGTGATCTTATACGCAAATAATATGGAACACAAATTAAATATTACTGAAAGTAACCTTAAAACAAATTCTGTATACCCAAAAAGTTTAGTCCAATAAAATAATAAAAAATAATACAGTGGCGGTTGACGATCAGGAATAATATCTTCAAAAAATTTATGAGAGATAATTACCGACATGGCTTCATCAAACCAAAGATCATTTGTTCCTAAATTATAAAGGCGGAGAAAAAAAGCTGATGTAAAAATAATAAAAAATAAGATTTTTGAACACATTATTCTTATGTCTTATGTGAGGAGGAATATTTTTCTTGAAAAGTATATTCTAATAAAGTATATTTTTTAAGATTAAAAAGGAAAATATCACTCCAAAGTTTGAGAGGTCTACATTTTCTTATATTTAATATATATACTAGTATATCTTTCAGAAATTTTATTTTTCGCATGCTGAATGCCTTAAAAGCAGTAGAAAATAGTTGTTTTATTTTAAATCTAAATAAAATAAATTGAAATCTCCTTGACTCAACTATTTTATCCCCCTTAGTCCATATATCAGTTTTTGGCAAGTGAATATATGGCCACATTAAGACAAAGAGAGGTTTATATTTATCAATCATCTTAAAGGTATCCTTTAAACTATTCTTATTTTCTTCCGGTCCACCGATTATAAAATTAAATTTATACATAATGTTATATTTCTTAAGATTTTCTACTGCAATCTTTATTTGTTCATTAGTTATATTTTTATTATAAATAACTCTTCTTCTATATTCATTACCCGTTTCTATACCTACAGAAACTAAAATACATCCGGATTCTTTTGCTAATTTACACCATCCTTCAGTTATAATATCCGCTCTTGTTTCGCATGTCCAAGGTAACTGTTTATGTAATCCTTCCCTACAATATGCAGCAACTAATTCTTCAAAATGTGGCTTACTCAATCCAAAAACTTCATCAGCAAAATTAACTATCCTAAAATTATATTTCTGATAATTTATTTTTATTTCTTCTATAATATCCTTCACTGGTCTAACTCTATATAATTTACCGGGTATAAGGTTTTTCAAAGTTCCATTGGAACAAAACCGACAGTTAAAAGGACACCCCCTTGAACTCAAGAAAGGCAAACTTCCAATAAAGTATCGGTCAACTCTGAGATAATTCGCTATATCCCAATAACTATAATTTAGAAGGGGAAGATTAGATAAATCCTGCATAAAAGGTCTTATTTTACTTTTGTGTAATTTCCCGCTTTTTTCCTTATACCAAATGCCTTCCACATCATCGCTAATTTCCCCTGTTCTCAATTTTTCTAAAAATTCTGAAAGAGAAATTTCTCCCTCGCCAATACAGATAACGTCAACAAGGGGATTTTCTATTACTTTCTCGGGAAATAATGTAGGGTATATCCCACCCATATCATTAATATTTTAGGAAAAATCTTTATACTGCTCCCCATTAAGAAAAAGGTGAAAATTAGGAGAAGAAAGGCTAAAATGATTATACCACCTAAACAAAGGGGGAGCCAATGAAATACCGTAAATGGGATCCAAAGACCAAAGCCCAGATA